>NZ_BAABFR010000079.1:0-24135 GCF_039541155.1 Tsukamurella soli | reverse complement strand
GGGGTGCCCTCGCCCCGCGTCGACGCCGAGCTGCTGCTCGCGCACGTCCTCGGCATCGACCGCGGCCGCCTGATCGCGGCCGACGACGCCACCGTCGCCCAGCGCGCCGAGTTCGACGCCCTGCTCGCGCGCCGCGCCGCCCGCGAGCCACTGCAGCACCTGCTCGGACGTGCCCCGTTCGGCGCGCTGGAGCTGCGCGTCGGTCCGGGCGTGTTCGTGCCCCGACCCGAGACGGAGCTGGTCGCCGACTGGGCCGCGCGGCACGCGTCCCGCGGCGCTCGGGTCGTCGACCTGTGCGCCGGCTCCGGCGCCCTCGCCCTGTTCCTGGCGACGACGGTGCCGGGCGCGGCGGTGGTCGCCGTCGAACGCGACCCGACCGCGCTGGAGTACCTGCGTGTCAACGCCGCTGAGTCGGGAGACGGGCGCGTGACGGTCGTGGACTCCGACGTCCGCAGCCCGGACCTGCCGCAGCGCGTGCGCGGGCTGCTCGGCGGCGCAGCCGACGTCGTCGTCTGCAACCCCCCGTACGTGCCCGACGGTGCCGCGCTCGCCCCCGAGGCGGCCGCCGACCCGCCCGCCGCCCTGTTCTCCGGCGTGGACGGACTCGACCTGATCCGCGAGCTGGGTCCGGTCATCGCCGCGATCGGCGCACCGGGCGCCGCGATCGCCGTCGAGCACGACGACGGCAACGCCGACGGCGTCGTCTCCGCCCTGGCGGACGTCGGGGCGACGGGGCTGGAGCGGCACCTCGACCTCGCCGGCCGCCCCCGGTACGTGACCGGTTTCACGCCGCGCTAGCAGGCGGCCGGAGCGCCCACGGTACTGTCTGCGCACCGGCGACGACGCGGAGGAAACGCCATGGGAATCAAAGACGATCTGACAGGCCTGATCATCACACCCGGGCGGGTCACCGTCCGCGGCATCGCCGAGGCACGGGACCTCGAGCGCCAACTGCGCGCGACCCTGCACAAGTTCGGCCGTTACCTGGACGCGTTCTCGCCGATCGTGGACCGGACGCAGCAGCTGGGCGAGCTCATCGACCGGCTCGGCCCGGCCCTCGACGACCTGTCGAAGCTCACCGCGGACGCACGCCGCATCGCCGTCGCGGCCGAGGGGATCGCGATCAGCGCCGCCGGCATCGACGCGAGCGCCAAGGGGATCGACGCGAGCGCGAAGGGCATCGACGTCAACGCCGAGCTGATCGCGACGCACTCGGGTTCCATCGCGGGGGCGCTGCCCACCGTCGAGCGGCTCACCGACATCGTCACGCCCCTGGACAACACCGTCGAGCGGCTGGGCCGGTTCGTGGACCGGCTGCCCGGCGGCCGGAAGACCGCGGCGCACTAGTTCCGGACCTGGCTGCGGCCGCCGCCCCGCCGCGGTGGCAGGATTGGCCGGCGTGAGCATCGTCTACGACTGCACGGATCCCGACTCCCGGCGCGCCGGTATCGCCGCCGCCCGCGCCGCGGCCAAGACCGGCCGACTCGTGGTGCTGCCCACCGACACCGTCTACGGCATCGGCTGCGACGCATTCGACGGGCGCGCCGTCGCCGACCTGCTGGCCGCCAAGCATCGTGGGCCGGACATGCCGGTCGGCGTGCTCGTGGGGTCGTGGAACACCATCGACGGGCTGGTCTCGCGGGTCAGCCCGCAGGCACGCGACCTGACGCGCGCGTTCTGGCCCGGCGCGGTGAGCCTCGTGGTCGAGCAGGCCCCGAGTCTCGCCTGGGACCTGGGCGACACCCGCGGCACCGTCATGCTCCGCATGCCGCTGCATCCGGTCGCGATCGAACTGCTGCGCGAGGTGGGGCCGATGGCGGTGTCCAGCGCGAACGTCTCCGGACGCGCGCCCGCGGCGACGATGGGCGACGCGCGCGAGCAGCTGGGGGAGTCGGTGGACGTGTACCTCGACGCCGGCGAGGCCACCCACGGGCTCGCCTCGACGATCATCGACCTGTCCGGCCCCAGCCCGCGCCTGCTGCGTGAGGGATCGGTGACGGCCGCGCAGGTGGCCGAGGTTCTGGGCGTGGACGCCGCGTCGCTGGCCTGAGCGGGCGCGGTCACCTTCCCGGCCGCGTGCCGGCGTGCCTCGGGGCTACCGCCGGACGCGGCCGGGGTGCCCGTACCGGGCCCGCCAGCGTGGGACGACGGTACACACCAGCGCGAGCAGCAGTCCGGCGGCGAACAGCGGCGCCACCACCGTCGGCGGGAACAGCGTGGACGCCGCGGCGGACAGCCCCAGCACGGCCACCCACAGGTAGATGACCAGCACGACGCGGCGCTGGCTGTGCCCCAGCTGTAGCAGCCGGTGGTGTAGATGCATCTTGTCGGCGGTGAACGGACTGACCCCGGCACGAGTGCGCCGCACCACAGCGAGCAGCAGGTCCAGCATCGGCACGAACATGATGGCCACCGCCAGTAGCAGCGGTAGTAGCAGCGTGAAGATGTCCGTCGAGCCGTATGCGTTCTGCGAGATCCGACCGGATGCCGACGTGGACGCCGCGGCCAGGGTCAGACCCAGCAGCATCGATCCTGAGTCCCCCATGAAGATCCGCGCGGGCTGGAAGTTGTGCGGGAGGAAGCCGACACACGCACCGAACAGCGCCGCGGCGATGAGTGCGGGGGGGTACGACGGGGCGTCGCCGCCCGAATCGCGCATGAGACCGACGGAAAACAGCAGGATCGCGAGGGCCGCGATGGCGGCCACGCCGGCGAGCAGGCCGTCCAGACCGTCGATGAAGTTCATGGCGTTGATGGTCGCGGCGGCGACCACGACGGTGACCAGCCCGGCCTGCAGCTGGTCGAGTAGCACGGTGGTGTTGAGAACGGGCAGGTAGACGACGTTCCACGCGACGCCCATCACCACCAGCACGCCGGCGGCGGTGATCTGTCCGACCAGCTTGGTCACGGCGTCTATGCCCCAGCGGTCGTCGATGATCCCCACGACCACGATCACGCCGCCGGCGATGACCACGGCGGGTGCGTCGCGCGTGTAGGTGAAACCGCGTGTCAGAGCGGGCAGTTGGCCGGCGAGGAAGATCCCCGCGACCAGGCCCGCGTAGATCCCCACGCCGCCCATCCGAGGCGTGGGGACCGTATGGACGTCTCGCGCGCGCGGCACCGCCACCGCGCCGAAGCGGGTCGCGACGACGCGCACCACCGCTGTGGCGAGGAATGTCACGACGGCCGCGGTGAGGCCCACGGCGAGCAACTCCCGCATCGGGACTCCTGCTCCCGAGGACCCGAAGCCGGCCCCGCCTGTCGCCGCCCAATGCACGCGTGCGAATCTACTCTTAGCCTCCCGACGCTCGCGCAACGACCGTTGCCGCGCTGAGGCCGATCGACGCGGGACCCGCGTTGACTACGGGGTTCATCCCAAGCACACGGCACGCGGTGCCGAAAATGTGCGGTAGTGCACGCGACGTGCGGCCAACCTAGCCAATCCGTCATATTTTCCTGAGACGTGGATATAGTGTGCTCGGTCATACACCTGAGACAGTGACGGGTGGACCACAGTTCGGGCGATGCTTTGAGAGGGGAAGCGGTCGGTGACACAGTCTGCGGGGGTGGCGAAGAGACCGTCGGCGTTCTCGATCCTGCGAAAGAACTTCTCGTCGACGGTGGTCGACTCGGTTCGCACGATGGGGCGAACCGTCCAGATGTTCTTCGGCACGGTCGTCGCCATGATCGGGGACATCATCCGGTTGCAGCTGCAGTGGAAGGAGACCTTCTTCCAGCTGTGGTACATGATCGGCGTCACCGCCGTACCGGCGGTGCTGATCGCCATCCCGTTCGGGATGATCGTCTCGATCCAGGTCGGCAACATCATCCATCAGCTCGGCGCAGACTCGCTGGCCGGCGCAGCGTCGGGCCTCGCGGTCATCTCGCAGGGCGCGCCGATCGCGACGGGCCTGCTGCTGGCGGGTGCCGGCGCCTCGGCCATCGCCGCCGACCTCGGCGCCCGGACCATCCGTGAGGAGACCGACGCGATGCGCGTGATGGGTATCAACCCCATCAACCGCCTCGTGGTGCCTCGCCTGATCGCGGCGTGGATCGTGTCGCCGCTCCTGAACATCCTGATCATCGTCATCGGCACCCTGTCGGGTTACCTGATCGCGATCGGCTCGCAGGGAGTCACGCCGGGTTCGTTCTGGCTGTCCTTCGGTTCGTTCGCCCACCCCGTCGACGTGTGGATCTCGCTGGTCAAGTCGATCATATTCGGCACGATCATCGCCGTCATCGGCTGCCAGCGCGGCCTCGAGGCGAAGGGCGGCTCCCGCGGCGTGGCCGACGGGGTGAACGCGACCGTCGTGCTGTCGTTCGTCGTCATCTTCATCATGAACCTGGTGTTGACCCAGGTGACCTCCATCTTCTTCCCTCTCCAGGTGGGCTGACACATGGCAACCGTTTATCGTCCCAGGGGCACGGGCTGGCTGTTCCGGATCGTCGGTGGCTTGGGTGGGGCATGGGCCCCGTTCGAGCTGTTCGGGCACGTCATCTCGTTCGTCGCCGAGGTCATCCGCACGATTCCGCACTGCATCAAGCACTACCGCGGCCAGATCATGTACACGCTCACGGACATCACGTGGGGCCGCGGCGCTCTGGTGGTCGGCGGCGGCACCGCGCCGGTGCTCGCGGTGCTCGGCATCGCGGTCGGCGGCACCGTCGCCGTGCAGGGCTATGCGATCCTCAGCGTGCTGGGTATGGGCCCGCTGACCGCCGTGGTCGCGGCCTTCGCCAACACCCGTGAGTTCGCCCCGATCCTCGCGGGCGTCGGCTTCGCCGCCCAGGCCGGCTGCCGCATGACGGCCGAGATCGGTGCGATGCGGATCAACGAGGAGATCGACGCGCTCGAGTCCCTCGGCCTGCGGTCGGTGTCGTTCGTGGTGACGACCCGCGTGATCGCCGGCCTCATCGCCGTGGTCCCGGTGTACCTGATCACGCTGATCCTGTCGTACGTGGCCTGTTCCTGGCTGGTGACGGTGGTGCACGGGATGCCCACCGGCACCTATTCGCACTACTTCTCGCAGTTCGTCAGCGCGAGCGACATCTTCTTCTCGGTGGTCAAGGTGGCCGTGTTCCTGGTGGTGGTCATCATGATCCACTGCTATCAGGGCTTCTTCGCGTCCGGCGGGCCGGAGGGCGTGGGTACGGCGTCGGGTCGCGCCATCCGCGCGAGCCTCGTCTCACTGGTCATCCTCGACCTCGTCATGACCGTCATCCTCTGGGGGATCAGCTCCCCGGTCGAGTTCAAGGGGTAGCGACATGGGAGTCGTATCAGTTCCGGGCATGTCCCTGGAGAAGGGCGTCCTCCGTCGGCGCGGGCTCATCGCGGTGGCCGTGGTGGTCGTGGTGATCCTGGTCATCTGGCTGGTCGACAGTCTGTGGCCGAAGAATCAGTTCACGCTCACGCTGCGTAGCCCGAACGTGGCCGCAGGCATCATCGACGGCGCGCCGGTCAAGCTGAACGGCCTGCAGGTGGGCAAGGTCAGCGATGTGAAGAGCCTGGGCCACGGCGTGCAGGGCGTCGTCCTCACGATGAATCCCGACCAGGTGAAGGGCATCACGAACTCCGTCGAGGCGGCGTTCTCCGCGGGCAACCTGTTCGGTGTGTCCGAGGTCGAGCTGATCCCGCACGGCGGCGGTGACGCGCTGCGCAACGGCGAGGAGATCACCCCGCAGCTGCCGATCACGGACAACACCGTGTCCAACATCATCACGACGCTCGGTGACGTGAACAACGACGCGATCCGGCCGCACATGAGCGAGATCATGAACAACGTCGACCTGTCGACGTCGGCCATGCTGCCGCTGATCACCGCGCTGGGCACGGTCGCCCAGTCGGTGCAGGACACGCAGAGGCTGTCCACCTCGCAGACCTTCCCGGTCATCGCCCGCGTGCTCGGCGGTGCCGATCAGACGGTGTCGAGCCTGCTGCCGGCGTTGTCGAACGACTTCGAGTTCCAGCCCGTGCACGACCAGGCGTGGGTGGCGAACGCGATCGGCACCGAGGATGCGATCTCGAACCACACGGACAGCTTGTCCGCTCGGCTCGAGCAGATCCTCAACCCATCGAGCGTCAAGGGCCTCTCGCAGGCGACCCCGGTTCTCGTCGACACGTTGACGCCGTTGCTGACGTACTTCCCCAACGCGGGTGCGCTCGGCATCAAGATCGGGCAGCTGCTGGACAACATCCGCTCCGGCATGCCGAACACCCCGAACGGGCCGGTGCTCAACGTGAACCTGAGCATCGACTACCCGGCCGTCGGCGCGATGCTGCCACCGGTCACCTTCCAGGTGGTGCCGCACGGCACGCCCGCCGGCCCGAACCCGGGCGGGTCCCGGCCCTCCCCCGGCGCGCAGCCGAGCGTGGGCCGGACACCGGTGGCCAAGCCCACCGATACTGCCGCCCCGGCCACGGGCAGCGGCCAGGCGAGCCCGACCTCGACCGCGAAGGCAGGGAACTGAGCACCGATGAAATCCATTCGCGCAACGATCATCAAGGTCGCGATCTTCGCGGTCGTCATGCTGCTCGGGCTCGTCCTCATCATGCAGGCCCTGACCCGGCCGGTGACCGGGAAGCTCGACTCGTTCCACGGGATGTTCAAGGACGTGTCGGGGCTCAAGGTCGGCGATGACGTCCGGATGCTCGGCGTCCAGGTCGGCAAGGTCACACACGTCGGGGTCAAGCAGTCGGCCGATCACCGCGACACCGCGGCCCAGGTCGACTTCACGGTGCAGAACTCGCACAAGCTCCCGTCCGGAACAAAGCTCGCGATCCGGTACCAGAACCTCACCGGGTCCCGGTACGTGGACCTGGAGACGCCCGCGCAGGGCGGCGGCGCGCCGCTGCCGTCGGGGGCCACGTTCTCGACGTCCGACACGATCCCCTCGTTCGACATCACGAGCGTGTTCAACGGCCTGAAGCCGGTGCTCGCGACGCTTGCGACGAGCGATATCAACCACCTCGCCCAGAGCATCCTGGCCGTGGTGCAGGGCAACGGCAACGGCATCGGGCCGGTGCTCGAGTCGGTCGACAAGCTGGTGTCGGTGAGCAACGACCGGCAGCGCGTGTTGACGACGCTGATCAGCAACCTCGGACAGATATCGCAGCAGATCGACGGTAACTCGCCGGGGCTGGCCCGCGTCCTGACGGACCTCGACGTGTTCTCGCGGTCGCTCGCGGCAGGCTCCACCGAGATCCGGCAGTGGTCGGACACCACATCCGGTGTGGTCCGATCCGCGAACGGCTTCCTCGCCGCGCTGGGGCTGACGCCGGACACCAATCCGGCGCTGGACGCGGTGATCGCGAACGCGCTACCGACCGCAGAGCAGGTGGTCGACGTCCTCGCCGACATCCCGGGGCTGATCAGCCTGCTGAACAGCGTGATGGCGCAGCCGACGTCGAAGGACGTCGACCTCAAGTGCACCAAGGGCCAGGCGTCGCTGCCGGGCTTGATGAACGTGTTCGTGGCGGGACAAAGGATCACGGTATGCAATCCAAAGTGAAGTTCTTCAACCGTCCGATGCCGACGGTGACCCAGGAGCGCCGGTATCAGTTGAACTGGGGCATCGCAGGCATCGTGATCGTGGTGATCCTCGGCCTGCTCGCCGGCTACCTGTACCTCGGGCAGCCCGGAAAGAAGGAGATCCAGGCGCGCTTCACCGAGGCGCAGACCGTCATGAACGGCGCCGACGTCCGCGTCGACGGCTTCCGGGTCGGATCGGTGACGGGGACGAAGATCGAGGACGGTGACGTGCTCGTCACGATGAAGATCGACAGCAACATCTTCGTCGGCGACGCGTCCACGATCGCGACGCGGATGCTGACCGTGGTCGGTGGCTACTACCTGGCGCTCAACCCGCTCGGTACGTCGCCGCTCACCTCGCCGATCCCGCCGGAGCGGGTCACCACCCCGTACAGCCTGCTGGAGACCTTCCAGCATGCGACCCCCAAGCTGCAGGCGGTCGACGTGACGCCGATCCGGGAGACGATGGCGCAGCTGAACGAGGCACTCGTGGGGCACCCGGACTCGATCCGCAACGGTGTGCAGTCGTTCGACAAGATGGTCGACAACGTGATCCGGCAGCAGGACCAGGCCGGAGAGTTCATCAAGATCCTGGGCCAGTACTCCGGCCAGGTCCGTGACAACGGCGAGTTGTTGGTCTCGATCATGCACAACTTCGCGACCTTCTTCGCGGCGGGCCAGGTCAACCTCGCCGGCTTCCAGTCGTACCTGACCAACGTGCAGCAGATCGTCCAGCGGCTCGTGCCGGTCGAGAACGTGTACCTCAATCAGATCGACCCGCTGGCGAGTCGGCTCGATGCGCTGGTCGCCAAGGCGAAGCAGCTACTCGCGCAGGCGGAACCCACGATCCAACAGGGTGTCTCGCTGATCAAGAAGCTCCAGGCGCAGATCGCCCCCGACGGGTCGATCAGCGTGAACCAGGCCGCGAAGCGGTTCCTGGCGACCAATGTGTGCATTCCGGCCCCGGGGGTGAGCTGCTAAATGCGTAAGTTCCTTGGTTCCCGCGGCGCGATGTCCGCGCTCGTCGTGATCGTGGTGGTCGCGATCGCCGTCGGCTTCTTCTCGGTCAAATCGGCGCTGAAGCATATGACGTCGTACTGCGCGATGATGCCGGACGCGGTCGGCCTGTACATCGGCAACGAGATCGCACAGTTCGGCTACAAGGTGGGGCAGGTCACGAAGATCACGCCCGAGGGCAGTAAGGTCCGCGTCGACTTCCAGGTCGACTCGAGCCGGAAGATACCTGCGAGCGTCGGTGCGGTGACCGTCTCGGACGAGTTGGTCGCCCAGCGTCGGCTCGAGCTGGTCGGCCCCTACACGGGCGGACCGACCTGGGACCCGAAGCAGTGCATCACCAACACGAAGACGCCGCTGTCGATCACCGACTCGCTCAACGCCGTCTCGCAGCTCGCGGGTGAGCTGACCACCGCCGGTGGCGAGGAGCAGTTCAAGCAGGCGATGGCGTCGTTCGGGTCGATCAACCAGGCCACGACGGGACTCGGCCCGCAGGTGCAGGACATCACGAACAAGCTCGGCGAGCTGATGCGTAACCCGGGCCCCGGCATGGGCGACATCGCTGCGGTGCTCGACTCGTTCGTCCCGCTGTCCAACGGTCTAGTACAGAACTGGGGCGATCTCCAGAACTTCCTCGGCTCCTTCGCGACCAACATCGATGACGTCGCCCTTCCACTGCTGGTCAACGCGAACATCGTGATCGGTGATCTGCCGGGCCTGGTGAACATGCTCGGCAAGCTGATCACCAAGTACGGGTCGTTCGCGTTCCCGCTGCTCCAGATCACCGTGCCGGCGACCGATCTGTTGGCGGCCGGGATGCGCGACTTCGGTGACCTGCTGAACATGGTGCCCCCGCTGGCACACGCGTTCACGGTGAACGTGGACAAGCGGACGCTCGGGACGCACATCACCTATCGGCCGCCGTCGGCCCTGGTCCCGTCCAAGAATCCCACCCTGACATGCGACAGCATCAATCGGCTGTTCCCGGGACAGTGCACCATCGTCGATCCCGGTCACATCAACGTGAACCTGATCACCACAGTTCTGCGCGCGACGGGAGCGGCATACTGATGAGGACACTTTTTCGCCGAAAGGCCGCGGTCGCGCTCACCGCGGTGGCTGCTGCCGCGAGTCTGACGGCCTGCTCGGGCGTCCCCGGCTTCAATCCGTCGGCGATCCCCGCGCCGGGGCAGGGCGGTGGCGGCGCCGGTTACATCGTGCACCTCGACTTCCCGAGCGTGTTGAACCTGCCGGACCGCGCCCGCGTGGTCGTCAACGGCGTGGACTCGGGTCGGCTGCAGAAGGTGAGTCTGCAGGGTGGCATCGCGGTCCTGGATGTCAAGATCAACGACGGCGTTCAGTTGCCCGCGGCAACCACGGCGACGCTGCAGCAGGACACGATCCTGGGCGATGTGTACGTCGCGCTGACGGCGCCCACCACCGGTTACAACGACCTGCTCCATGACGGCAGCACGGTCCCGCTGAGCCAGACCAAGGCGCCGACCCAGATCGAGGACCTGCTACGTGATCTGTCGAACTTCCTCGGCAGCGGCAGCCTGATCCAGGTACAGGACACGTTCAAGCAGGTCAACGACAACCTGCCGGCCGACCCGAAGAAGCTGCAGGCGCTGGTCAAGACGATCTCGCAGACCACGGTCGACCTCGGTCAGCAGAGTGACAACGTCTCCCAGGTCATCACGTCGATGTCGAACATCGTCAACCAGGTCAAGTCCGTGAACGACAGCAACGGGCTGATCTCGTCGCTGCTGGCGCCGGGCGGGGACCAGTGGCTGAAGAACGTCCTCGACCCGACGGCGGGATACCTCGCGGTCGTGGGCCGACTGTCGGACGCCCTCGCGCCGTTGACCTTCTCGATCCCGCTGCTCGACACGACGAGCGCGGTACTGCTCAAGGTGGTCAAGCCGCTGATGTTCCCCGGTTGGCCGAACATGAACGGGCGGCCCGCGAACCTGGCCAACCTGCAGGACCTGCTCGAGAACAAGGTCCTGCCGTGGCTGGAGAACGGGCCCAAGATCAACGTCCAGAACGTCGGCACCAATGGTCAGGTGCCGAACGAGGCGGCGGCGCAACAGGTAGTCAAGACCCTCCGGACGTTTGGAGCAGTGCCGTGAAAAAGAGCACCATCGCCAGCCTCGCGACCTTCGTCGTCGTGATGGTGCTGGGAGTCGCCTACCTCACCTTCTCTGTGGTGCAGTACAACCCGTTCCGGTCGTACACCACCGTGAACTTCAGGCTGGACAACGCGAGCCAGATCGAGGACGGTACCTCGGTGCTGCTGCGCGGCGTCAAGGTGGGCAACGTCGTCTCGGTGACACCGGCGGACGACCAGATCGCGCTGAAGGTCCGGTTCAACGACCATTACAAGATCCCGGCGGACAGCCAGGTGAAGATCGAACAGCTGTCGGCGGTCGGCGAGCCGTATCTCGACTTCCTGCCGGACTCGCTCGACGGGCCGTACCTCACCAACGGCGCGACCGTCTCGCCGGCGCAGGTCCAGAACCCGCTCTCGATCCCAGCGATCTTCAAGCTGGTGGCGGGCTTCTCGAGCAACATCAACTCGAAGCAGCTCGGCGGTATCGCCGACACCGTGTACGAGGCGACCAGCAACACCCAGGGGGCGCTGCCGAATCTGAGCACGGCGGGACAACTGCTCTCGCAGACGATCCTCTCGCGCATGCCGGGGATCCGACAGATGCTGATCAACACGCAGAACTACCAGTCCGATATGGACTGGCTCCCGTCGGCGCTGGCCTCGTTCGGCCCGGCCGCGACGCAGTTCATGGACCTGGACCTCTCGGCCCTCAAGAAGTTGGTCGGCGTGATGACCCAGGCGGACCTGCCGGACCAGCTGAAGAACACCATCAACCCGTACTTCGGCAGACTCGTCCCGTACACGAACAAGCTGCTGCCGAACCTGGGAGCGATCGTCGGGCCGCTGGCTCCGTCCATCGAATCCATCGAGGACGTGCTGCCCCAGCTCGACGTGTCCGAACTGCTCACGCAGGCGCTCAACACGTTCGGGTCGAACGGCGCTAACCTGACGGTCACGATCCCCGCCAAGTAACCAACGGGGCCCGGCCTCCAGACAGTGGGGGAGGGGCCTCCGATCCGCCCCCGGGGGTACGCGCGCAGCGGCACGCGGGCCCCCGGTGGCGTGTCCGCCGCCCTGGCCGAGTGTCCGGCCGGCGGCACCGACGAACACCAGACGATTGGGTAGCGAGCCTGTGACTGACAAGAGCCCCGAGAACACCCCGGCCGACACCGACGCGGCGGAGGCCCCCGAGGAGGCGACCGAGAAGGGGAAGGCGACCGAGAAGGATACGGCCGTCGGGGAGGTCCCGACCGAGGTGGTGACCACCGAGAAGGCGACTGCGACCGATCCGGACGACGCCGCCGACGAGCCCACCGTGGTCGTCACGAAGAAGGCGCGCCCGGTGATCGAGGAGGACGATCTCGACGACGAGTACGAGGAGGTCGTGGTTCGTCGCCGCAAGAAGCGCCCCGCGCCCGCCAGCGCGCCCGCTCGCTCGGCGGCCGTGGGTGCGCGTCTGAGCGGCGGTCCCTCGACCGTTCTGACGGTGCTGGCGACCGTGGTCGCGATCGCTGTGATCGCCGTCGCGATCCTCAGCTCGATCATGTGGTGGAAGAAGGACGGCGACCTCTCCGCCATCAAGAACCAGATGGCCGACGATGCAAAGGCGGAGCAGGTCGCGGGCGACTACGCAGTCGGCGCTGCCACCTTCGACTATCACGATCTCGGACCGTGGACGGCGGCCCTGACCAATGGTGTATCACCTGAGCTGAAGACCAAGCTGGATGCCACGACGTCGGCGATGAACCAGCTTCTGCAGCCGCTGCAGTGGGTGTCCAAGGCGTCCGAACTGGACGCCGTGGTCAGCTCGCACAACGGCCCGGTGTACAAGGTCAACGTGTACGTGCGCGTCGACGGGACCAACGTGCAGACGCCCACCGGGCGCACGGTCAACGTCGTGTACAACGTCACGCTGAACAAGGACGCGAACTGGCAGATCACCGACGTCGGCAGCCCGGCCGCCGTGACCGATAACGCGACGGCTGCGCAGGGCGGCGGCACACCGGCGACGGGGTCGACGGGCACGGCGACCACGCAGGCGCCCGCCACCACCGCCCCGACCGACACCATGGCACCGGGTGCGGCGGGCGCGACCACCCCCACGCCCGGGGGCTGATCCGCACCCGCGTCCGTACCCGCGCAAAGCCCTAGCACACATTTCCGGCGCCGAGGTCCGTAATGTACGGATCTCGGCGTCGGCATATCGGGCGCGGTGTAGTACTATCCTCTGTAGTTGATCGGCTGCCGAGCCCCTCCCACCACGGACAACCCCGGTGTGGGGTGGCCCACGGTGCGTTGATAGAGTCACAGCCGAATCACAAGAGATCGCGTGTCGCCGACGTGCGATCTCGGCAGACGCCGCCTGACCCGAGTCTCAACGGCGAGACACGGGCCGACGACCCCGAAGGAGGGGAGATGACGACGCCGGCCTCGGAACCGGGACACCCGGCCCACTCCGACTCGAATCCGTCCATTGTGCACCCGTCGCCCTCGGGCTCGACCGAGTCGCCGTCGGCGGGCGATGCATCGGGTCAGATGAACTTTCCGCTCCCGCCGCTGAGCATGGTCAATCCTATCGTCATCGTCGTCGCGCTCGCCGTGATCGCCGCCGGGCTGAGCGCCTGGGCCGGCCATCTCCTCTTCGCTCTCTGGTTCCTGCTGGGCGGCCTGCTCGCGATAGGTAACGCGAAGCTCGTGATCCTCAAGGTCGGGTCGGCCACCTCAGAGGAGAACCCGCGCAAGGCCCCGGTGGCCGTCAACGCCGCGTTCCGCCTCGGTGTCGTCACGGTGATCGCGCTGGCCGTCGCCTACTTCTTCCGGCCCGACGGGCTCGGCCTCATCTTCGGCCTCGCTGTAGGCCAGATCGTCCTGGTCCTCCACTCCGTGATCCCTGTTCTGAAAGGACTCCGTACGCAGTCATGAGCTCTAATCCGTACCCTGGGAGTTTGCTCGCTGAGGGGATCGAGGTCGGTGTACACAAAGAGATACACCTCTTCGGTCTGACCCTCAACGGGGACACGATCCTGGCGACCGCGATCGCCGCGGTGATCGTTCTGATCCTCGCCTTCATTCTTCGTTCCAAGGTGACGTCGACGGGCGTGCCCAGCGGCGTCCAGCTGTTCTTCGAGACCATCACGATCCAGATGCGACAGCAGATCGAGGGTTCGATCGGTATGCGGATCGCGCCGTTCGTGCTTCCGCTCGCGGTCACGCTGTTCACCTTCATCCTGATCTCCAACTGGCTGTCCGTCCTGCCGCTGCAGTACGGGAGCGACGGCAGCGCACACGAGTTGTTCGCGCCCCCGGCGTCCGACGTCAACTTCGTGTACGCCCTGGTGCTGGTCGTCTTCGTCTGGTACCACGCGGCCGGCGTGAAGCGGCGCGGCATCATCGGCCATCCGGTGAAGCTGATCAAGGGCCACGCGATCGGCCTCGCCCCGATCAACATCATCGAAGAGCTGGCCAAGCCGGTCTCACTCTCGCTCCGGCTCTTCGGCAACATGTTCGCCGGCGGCGTGATGGTGGCGCTGATCGCGCTGTTCCCGCCGTACATCCTGTGGGCGCCCAATGCGATCTGGAAGATGTTCGACCTCTTCGTGGGGCTCATCCAGGCCTTCATCTTCGCGCTGCTGACGATCCTGTACTTCTCGCAGTCGATGGAGACCGACGACCACTAGACCATCCGGCTAGACCTGCCCGACGCACACGCGGCGCGGCACCACAGACCCTGGTAAGTGGAATTACCAGAAACCGAAAGGGAAGAATCACATGGCATCGATCGATCCGACTATCGCTCAGGGCGCGCTCATCGGTGGCGGTCTCATCATGGGTGGCGGCGCTGTCGGCGCCGGCATCGGTGACGGCCTCGCCGGCGCCCAGCTGATCGCTGGCATCGCGCGGCAGCCCGAGGCTCAGGGCCGCCTGTTCACGCCGTTCTTCATCACCGTCGGTCTCGTCGAGGCCGCGTACTTCATCAACCTGGCGTTCATGGCCCTGTTCGTGTTCGCGACCCCGATCAAGTAATCCACTCGCAAGAAACGGGAAACTGACGTCATGCAGCTCGCTGAGGGCAACTTCCTCATTCCGAACGGCACCTTTTTCGCCGAGCTGATCATCTTCCTGATCGTGCTCGCCGTGATCTGGTTCTTCGTGGTGCCGCCCATCCGCAAGGTGCTGGCGGATCGCGACGCGATGGTCGACCAGACCAGTACCGACACGCGCTCGGCTGCCAAGGGCTTCGAGGACGCCGAGGCCGAGTACCTGAGCGGCCTCAAGTCCGCGCGGGCGGAGGCCGGGGCGATCCGCGATGAGGCGCGGGCCGCCGGCCGTTCGGCGATGGACGAGCAGAAGCAGCGGGCGAGCGCCGAGGCCGAGGCCCTCGCGCGGGAGCAGACCGAGCAGCTTCGCGCCTCCGGGGCCACCGCGGCCCGGCAGGCGCGGGGCGACCTCGGGCCGCTCTCGGCGACCCTCGCGAGTCGGGTGCTCGGCTTCGACGTGACGCAGGACCCGAGCCTGCAGGCGGAACTGGACCGGATTACTTCCAACGCGGTGGTGAAGAACTAAATGTCAATCTTTATCGGCCAGCTCATCGGCTTCGCGGTCATCCTGTTCTGCCTGTGGAAGTGGGTGCTGCCTCCGCTGCGTAAGGCCATGTCGGCGCGGCAGGAGACGGTCCGCGCACAGCTCGAGGAATCGCGCCTGGCCAAGCAGAAGCTGACGGACGCCTCTGCGGCGGGCGAGCGCGCCCGCGCGGAGGCGGCCCGTGAGGGCAGCCGGATCCGCGACGAGGCCCGTGGCGACGCGGACTCGATCCGGGAGGACCTGCGGGCCCAGACGGAGCGCGAGGTCGCGCGAATCGGCGAGCACGGGCGCGGCCAGGTGGAGCTCAACCGCTCCAACCTGATCCGCGGACTGCGCAGCGATCTCGGCATCGAGGCCGTCGGCGTCGCGGCGCAGGTCGTGCGGGGGCATCTCGAGGCCCCGGCGGCCCGGTCGGCATCGGTCGACCGGACCCTCGACGAGCTCGAGCGCATGGCCGCGTCGGTGGACGGCCCCGCGGTCACGGCGTCCGATCGGGTCGGGAACCACTCGATGCGGGCGGCCAGCCGCGACTCGGTGCGCGCGTTGTCCGCGGGCTTCGACCAGCGGGTGTCCGGCCTGGACGACGCGGCGTTGGCGCGCCTCGGATCCGAACTCGCGGATGTGGTGGGAGTCCTCAACGCCCAACCGGTGCTGCGGAAGCATCTCGCGGAGCAGACCGACAACACGGACGCCAAGCGCGCTCTGGTGAGCCGGCTGTTCGGCGGCAAGATCAGCGACACCGCCGTGGTGTTCCTGCAGGACGCCGCGGCGTCGAAGTGGTCCGTGGCGGGCGATTTCACCACCGCGGTCGAGCGGCAGTCGCGGGTCGCCGTACTGCTGCGTGCCGAGCGTGCCGATCGCCTCGACGACACCGAGGACGAGCTGTTCCGCGCCGGCCGACTCCTGGTCGCCGAGCCGAGGCTCACCGGCATGCTGTCCGATACCCGGGTGCCCGTGGCGGATCGCCTCCGCCTGTTGGAAGCGGTGTTCGGCGGGAAGGTCAACGAGTACACCGACCAGCTGCTGCGCCAGACGGTGCGGCTGCTTCGGCACCGTCGCGCCGACGGTGCGGTGGCGTCCATCGCCGACCTGGCCGCCGCGCGGCGTGGGGAGTCGGTGGCCGTCATCCAGACCGCGACCGAGCTGACGACCGCACAGAAGGCGCGTGCGACCGATCTGCTCGCCCGCATCTACCAGCGCAGGGTCTCCATCCAGACCGAGGTCGATCCCCAGTTGCTGGGCGGGCTGCGGATCACTGTCGGCGACGAGGTCATCGACGGCGATATCGCGTCCAGGTTGGCCAAGGCAGAAGGCCAGCTGCCCCGCTGAGACCACTCGGCGTGCGAAACAGCAGAACTCCACGAAGAATCAAGAAAAAGGGAAACGAGTACTCATGGCTGAGTTGACGATCTCATCCGACGACGTCAAGGGCGCGATCGAGCAGTACGTATCGACGTTCGAAGCCGACGCCTCGCGCGAGGAAATCGGCCTCGTCGCGGACACTTCCGACGGCATCGCGCACGTGACCGGGCTGCCCGGTGCGATGGCCAACGAGCTGCTCGAGTTCCCCGGTGGGGTGCTCGGCGTGGCGTTGAACCTCGACGAGGACGAGATCGGCGCCGTCATCCTCGGTAACTACGAGGAGCTGGAAGAGGGGCAGCAGGTCTCCCGCACGGGCGAGGTCCTCTCGGTCCCCGTCGGCGACAAGTTCCTGGGCCGCGTCGTCAACCCGCTCGGCGAGCCCATCGACGGGCTCGGCGACATCGAGGCCGAGGAGCAGCGCGTCCTCGAGCTCCAGGCGGCGTCGGTGCTCGAGCGCCAGCCGGTCGAGGAGTCCCTTGCGACGGGCATCAAGGCCATCGACGCGATGACCGCCATCGGCCGCGGACAGCGCCAGCTGGTGATCGGCGACCGCAAGACGGGCAAGACCGCCGTCTGCATCGATGCGATCCTCAACCAGAAGGACAACTGGGAGAGCGGCGACCCCACCAAGCAGGTCCGGTGCATCTACGTCGCGATCGGCCAGAAGGGCTCGACGATCGCGGGTGTCAAGACTGCGCTCGACGAGGCCGGTGCGATGGAGTACACGACCATCGTCGCCGCGCCCGCCTCCGACTCGGCCGGCTTCAAGTGGCTGGCGCCGTACACCGGTTCCGCCATCGGCCAGCACTGGATGTACCAGGGCAAGCACGTCCTGATCGTGTTCGACGACCTCTCCAAGCAGGCCGAGGCGTACCGCGCGATCTCGCTGCTGCTCCGCCGCCCGCCGGGCCGCGAGGCGTACCCCGGCGACGTCTTCTACTTGCACTCGCGTCTGCTGGAGCGGTGCGCCAAGCTCTCCGACGCACTCGGTGGCGGCTCGATGACGGGTCTGCCGATCATCGAGACCAAGGCCAACGACGTCTCGGCGTTCATCCCGACCAACGTCATCTCCATCACGGACGGCCAGGTGTTCCTCGAGTCGGACCTGTTCAACAAGGGGGTCCGCCCGGCCATCAACGTCGGCACCTCGGTGTCCCGCGTGGGTGGTGCCGCGCAGACCAAGGGCCTCAAGAAGGTGTCGGGCTCGCTGCGTCTGGAGCTCGCGCAGTTCCGCGAGCTGGAGGCGTTCTCGGCGTTCGCCTCGGACCTGGACGAGGCGTCGAAGGCGCAGCTGGCCCGTGGCGCCCGCTGGGTCGAGCTGCTCAAGCAGGACCAGTACAGCCCGGTCGCCGTCGAGGACCAGATCGTCTCGATCTACCTCTGCGGTGAGGGCCACTACGACTCGGTGCCGGTCGAGGACATCCGCCGGTTCGAGGGTGAGTTGCTCAGCCACCTGCACCACGCGGCTGCCGGCGTGTACGAGTCGATCAAGGGCGGCAAGGTCCTCGAGAAGGAGCAGGCGGAGATCCTCGTCCGCGAGGTGGACCACTTCAAGCAGAGCTTCCTCGCCTCCGACGGCTCGCGCGTCGTCAACGAGGCCGAGGCGAACCCGCTGCCTGCGGAGGACGTCACGCACGAGACGATCAAGGTAAAGCGCAATGGCTAGTATCCGGGAGCTGCGCTCTCGGATCCGGTCGGTCAACTCGACCAAGAAGATCACGAAGGCGCAGGAGCTGATCGCGACATCGCGGATCACCAAGGCGCAGGCTCGGGTCGCGGCGTCGAAGCCGTACGCCGAGGAGATGACCTCGGTGCTGTCGGAGCTCGCCAGCGCGAGCGGGTCGCTCGACCACCCGTTGCTGGTCGAGCGCGAGGAGCCGAAGCGTGCGGCGGTGCTCGTCGTCACGTCGGACCGCGGTATGTGCGGTGGCTACAACTCCAACGTCCTGCGCGAGACGCGCGAGCTGATCCAGCTTCTCAAGAGCGAGGGCAAGGAGACGGTCGTCTACGTCCTGGGCCAGAAGGGCGTCGACTACTTCACGTTCCGTGGCCAGAAGGTCGCGGGATCGTGGACCGGGTTCTCCCAGCAGCCGCATCACGCGGATGCGGTCGCTGCGACCGACACATTGGTGAGGCTGTTCACGGCGGGGTCGGATGAGTACGTCACCGTCGACGGTGCCGAGACCCACGGCGTCGACGAGCTGCACATCGTGTACACCCGGTTCGTGTCGATGCTGTCGCAGGTCCCCGAGGTGCGGCGCATGGCGCCGATCGTGGTGGACGAGGCGGACATCGAGGAGGAGGCGGCCGAGCCGCGCAACTACTCGTTCGAGCCCGGAGCGGATCAGCTGCTCGACGCGTTGCTGCCGAAGTACGTGTCGACGCGGGTGTTCGCGGCGCTGCTGGAGGCCGCGGCGAGTGAGAACGCGGCGCGACGCACGGCCATGAAGGCGGCCACCGACAACGCCAGCGATCTGGCCACCTCGCTCTCCCGTGAGGCCAACCAGCTGCGTCAGGCGCAGATCACCCAGGAAATCAGCGAAATCGTCGGTGGCGCCGGCGCCCTCGCGAACTAGGAACGGGAACCAGGAAATACACACTATGACTACAGCTACCCAGCCCGCAGAGCAGGGCACCGCTGCGGCCACGGGCCGCGTGACCCGCGTCATCGGCCCGGTCGTCGACGTCGAGTTCCCCCGCGGCGCCATCCCAGACCTGTTCAACGCGCTCCACGCGGACATCGTCCTGCCGTCGGTCGCCAAGACGCTGACGCTCGAGGTCGCCCAGCACCTGGGCGACAACCTCGTGCGGACCATCTCGATGCAGCCCACCGACGGCCTCGTCCGCGGCACCGATGTGACCGACACCGGCTTCCCGATCCGGGTACCGGTCGGCGATGTCGTGAAGGGCCACGTGTTCAACGCCCTCGGCGACTGCCTCGACACCCCGGGCCTCGGCCGCGACGGCGAGCAGTGGGGCATCCACCGCAAGCCGCCGGCGTTCGACCAGCTCGAGGGCAAGACCGAGATCCTGGAGACGGGCATCAAGGTCATCGATCTGCTGACCCCGTACGTCAAGGGCGGCAAGATCGGCCTGTTCGGCGGTGCCGGGGTCGGCAAGACCGTTCTGATCCAGGAGATGATCACCCGTATCGCGCGCGAGTTCTCGGGCACCTCGGTGTTCGCGGGCGTCGGCGAGCGCACCCGTGAGGGGACGGACCTGCACCTCGAGATGGAGGAGATGGGCGTCCTCCAGGACACCGCGTTGGTGTTCGGTCAGATGGACGAGCCGCCGGGGACGCGTATGCGGGTGGCGCTCTCCGCCCTTACTATGGCGGAGTACTTCCGCGACGTGCAGCACCAGGACGTGCTGCTGTTCATCGACAACATCTTCCGGTTCACGCAGGCCGGTTCCGAGGTGTCCACGCTGCTCGGCCGCATGCCGTCGGCCGTCGGTTACCAGCCGACACTGGCCGACGAGATGGGCGAGCTCCAGGAGCGGATCACCTCGACCAAGGGGCGGTCCATCACGTCGCTGCAGGCGATCTACGTGCCCGCCGACGACTACACCGACCCTGCGCCGGCGACGACGTTCGCGCACCTCGATGCCACCACCGAGCTGTCGCGTCCGATCTCCCAGCTGGGTATCTACCCGGCCGTCGACCCGCTGACGTCCACCTCCCGCATCCTGGAGGCGTCGATCGTCGGTGACGAGCACTTCCGGGTCGCGAACGAGATCAAGCGCATCCTGCAGAAGTACAAGGAGCTGCAGGACATCATCGCGATTCTCGGTATGGACGAGCTGTCCGAGGAGGACAAGGTCCTCGTCGGCCGCGCCCGCCGCATCCAGAAGTTCCTCGGTCAGAACTTCCTCGTCGCCGAGAAGTTCACCGGCCAGAAGGGCTCGGTCGTGCCGCTCGCCGACACCATCGAGGCCTTCGACCGGATCGCCAAGGGCGAGTTCGATCACCTGCCCGAGCAGGCATTCAACAGCTGTGGCGGTCTCGACGACGTCGAGGCGGCCGCGAAGAAGATCCTCGGGAAGTGACGGCCAGTGGCTGACACCAGTTTTCAGGTCGAGATCGTCTCGGTGGAGGAGCGCCTCTACTCGGGCGAGGCGACGTTCGTGATCGCGCAGACCACCGAGGGTGAACTCGGTGTCCTCGCGCACCATGAGCCGCTGTTCGGTCAGCTGATCACCGGCGGTGCAGTGGCGATCGAGCCGGTCGACGGCGATCGCCTGGCTGCGGCGATCCGTGGCGGGTTCCTGTCGGTGACCGGCGACAAGGTCACCGTGCTCGCCGACGGTGCCGAGTGGGCCTCATCGCTGAACGAGGCCGACGTCCGGCGCGAGCTGGACGCCGCGGCGGAGGGCTCCGAGGAGCAGGCGTTCGCGCAGGGGCGCCTCCGGGCGTTGGAGTACCTGGCCGGCCACTAGCGGTCCGGCGAGAAGAGGTGGAGATGCGTGCCGCGTGCGGCACGTAGAGTAGAGGAGACACGCCGCCGGTGGCCCGGCTTCACGCGGGCCACCGGCTTCGGCGTTTGCAGGTGACAGATCGTCCCGGCATCCGTGTGGGCAGCCCCGCACGGTCCACGAATCGCCGGGTTGAATACGTTCCTCGGAGATAGGGGGTGCCCGCGTGGGATCGGTGGCCGCCTCATGATGCATATCGCCCTGACCGTCTGCGTGGTCGTGATCGCCGTCGTCGTGCTGGCGGCGGTGGGGGTCCTACTGCGTGTGCAGCGACTCCGGGTGACCGGCAGCCCGATCATCATCCGGTACCTTCCGGCCGCCCCCGAACAGGGATGGCGCCACGGCACCCTGCGGTACGACGACCATGAGGTGCGCTTCTACCGCCTGTCCAGCCTCCGCATCGGCCCCAGCTGGACGGTGCCGCGGTGGGGTACGGAGATCATCGGCCGCCGCGCGCCGCGCGGCACGGAGTTCGACATCATGGACGCCGGAGTGCACGTCGTCCGCATCCACCAGCCCGACGGTGACGCCGAGCTCGCGTTCGAGCGCGACGGCCTCACCGCATTCCAGGCGTGGCTCGAGTCGCGTCCGTCGCCGCGGACGCAGCGGCTCCTCTGACACGCCGCCGGACTATGGCATGTGCGGATCCCCGCCGCCGGGGCGCCAGAGGACGTCACCGTCGGGATTGGCGACGCGCGACAGGATGAAGAGCAGGTCCGACAGCCGGTTGAGGTAGCGCGCCGGAAGTGGCGAGACCGCGTCGCCGTACTCACGCCTGGCCGCGAAGGCTGCGCGCTCGGCCCGGCGGACGACGGTGCGCGCCACGTGCAGGTACGCGGCGAAGGGCGTGCCGCCGGGCAGGATGAACGACGTGAGCGCCGGTAGATCCTCGTTGAACCGGTCGCACCAGCCCTCGAGGCGAGCGACGTATGCCTCCGTGATCCGCAGTGGCGGGTGCTTGGGCGAGTCGACTATCGGCGTCGACAGATCCGCCCCCACGTCGAACAGGTCGTTCTGCACCTGGACCAGGACCGCGCGCAGTTCGTCCGGGGGAGCGCCGACCGTGACCGCCACCCCGATGGCGGCATTGGCTTCGTCGCAATCGGCGTAGGCGACCAGCCGGGCGTCCGACTTGTCGACGCGTGAGAAGTCGCCCAGTCCCGTCGTGCCGTCGTCGCCGGTCCGCGTGTAGATCCGCGTCAGGTGCACAGCCATGGCCCGACGGTACCCCGCGGCGTGCCACGTAGCGCGATGCGCGGCGTACTGGATAGTCGGGCGTGCGGGGGAAACCTGCAGGACGTGCCCTAGTCTGGGCCGCGTGGGTGATCGTTTTCTGGTGCGCGGCGGAGCGAGGCTCGTCGGTCAGGTCGATGTGGGAGGGGCCAAGAACAGCGTTCTCAAGCTGATGGCCGCCGCCCTGTTGGCGGAGGGCACGTCGGTGCTGACGAACTGCCCGGAGATCCTCGACGTCCCGCTCATGGCGGACGTCCTGCGCGGGCTGGGCGCGGAAGTGGAGATCGACGGCGAGACCGCGCGGATCACCACGCCGGCCGAGCTCAACCACCGTGCCGACTTCGATGCGGTGCGGCAGTTCCGCGCGTCGGTGTGTGTACTGGGGCCGCTTGTGGCGCGGTGCCGCCGCGCCGTGGTGGCACTGCCGGGCGGTGACGCGATCGGTTCCCGCCCGCTGGACATGCATCAGACGGGGCTGAGGGCACTCGGCGCACACAGTGCGATCGAGCACGGATGCGTTGTGGCAGAGGCGGACTCGCTTCGTGGTGCCGAGATCACGCTGGACTTCCCATCGGTGGGCGCCACCGAGAACATCCTGATGGCGGCGGTCCTTGCAGATGGGCTGACCGTGATCAGCAATGTGGCACGCGAGCCCGAGATCGTCGATCTCGCCGCGATGCTGACCGAGATGGGCGCCGATATCTCGGGGGCGGGCACCGACACCCTGATGGTGCGGGGCGTAGAGCGGCTGCACCCCACGACGCATCGGGTGATCGGCGACCGGATCGTCGCCGCGACGTGGGGGTATGCCGCGGTCATGACACGCGGCGACATCTCGGTCACGGGTGTCGACCCGGCGACCCTCGGGGTGGTGTTGGGAAAGCTGCAGGACGCGGGGGCGACGGTGACCGCGCGCGAGAACGGCTTCCGGATCGTGTCGCGGGAACGGCCGCACGCGGTGAACGTCGCGACCCTGCCGTTCCCGGGCTTCCCCACGGACCTGCAGCCGATGGCCATCGGGATGGCGTGTGTCGCCGAGGGGCTGTCGATGATCACCGAGAACGTCTTCGAGGCGCGGTTCCGGTTCGTCGAGGAGATGGTGCGGCTGGGCGCCGACGCGCGGACCGACGGGCATCACGCGGTGGTGCGCGGAGTCGAGCAGTTGTCGAGCGCGCCGGTCTGGTCGTCCGACATCCGCGCGGGGGTGGGACTGGTGCTTGCCGGCCTGTGCGCGGACGGGACCACCGAGGTGCACGACGTCTACCACATCGACCGGGGCTACCCGAACTTCGTGGACAACGTGAACGCCCTGGGCGGCGAGGTCGAGCGGGTGTCCTGACGGGGCCGTCTCGCCCACTCGGCCATGCACTGCCTTCGGTGCCGAATTCATGTCCCTGACCAGCCGATTTGCATTCCGACGCGGCAGTGCGTAACTTAATCCAAGTCAGCGAGCCACGGCGCCGCCCGGGAGCCCACCGGATGCCTTCCCCCGCAAGGGTATTGAAGGTTCCGAAGTTGCCCCGGATGTCGGAGACCGGGTGTCACCCGTACTGGGTGGCCGTGCTGACCGCCCTGGGTCGAGGTAGCCGGTCTTCACATTTCGCGTGGGGGTCGGCGGTTGGGCCGCGGGCGAGGCGGGTTTCGTCGATCGTGAGTCAGATCACCCGATGGTGGTTTGCGGCGGCGGATCGCGTCTGCTAGACTGGAACGGTTGCCTTCGCTGGTTTCCGCCCTCTGGTTGGGGGTGTGGGTCTGGTGGGTGCGTGTTCTTTGAGAACTCAACAGTGTGTCGATGAATTGTCAGTGCCAAAAATTGTTTTTTGGCATGCG
>NZ_BAABFR010000078.1:0-24190 GCF_039541155.1 Tsukamurella soli | reverse complement strand
GGGAACGCAACGCCAGATCCTGCGCCGACTTCCGGCGGCGAACCCACCGCTCCAACTGCTCACGCTCTTCTCCCGAGAGGGTCACCTCGGGCAGAACAGGTCCGCGTCGCGACATACTCCCATTCTACAAACTAGAAACGAATTAACGACGCGACACACTAGACGGTCGCAGTCGCAGCGTTCCAGACCGTCAGGGGCGCAGCAGGACCTTACCGATGCGGCCGGGGCGGGCGGACGCGGCCACTGCGGCGCGGATGTCGCCGAGCGGGTGCACGGAGTCGACGGGGAGCCGCAGCGAACCGTCGGCGGCGGCGCGGAACACCTCGGACATCAGCTCGGCGCTCTTCGCGGGGGACATCTCCTCCCCGATCCGCTTGGCCCAGAACCCCTTCACGGTGAGCTGACGGAAGATCAGCGGGCCCGACGGCAGCACCATGTCCGACGATCCCATGGCGCCGAACACCACCAGGGTGCCCTCGTCGGCCAGCAGCGTCGCGACGTCACCGCTCGCCGTGCCGCCCACGGAGTCGACCGCGGCGGTGAATCCGCGGTCGCCCGCCAGTGCGCGCGCCTGCGCCCGCCAGTCGTCGCCGTCGGTCGCGACGATGCCCGAGATACCCTGCGCAGCAAGCTGTTCGACGGCTTCCGGGCGCCGCACCAGCCCGACGACGGTGACGCCACGCGCGGGCGCGAGCTGCGCGAGGATGGTGCCGACGGCGCCGTTGGCGGCGTTCTGTACCACCGCGTCGCCCTCGCGTACGCCGAGGAAGTCGAGCAGCGATACCGCGCTGAACGGCATCGCGACCAGCTGGGCCGCGGTCTCGTCGTCGATCTCGTCCGGCACGGGGATGAGCGCCCGGGCAGGCGAGAGGAAGTATTCGGCCCAGGTTCCGAAGGCCGCGCGGGTCACCACCCGCTGGCCCACGGCGACCCCCTCGACACCGTCGCCCACCGCGTCGACGACGCCGACGGCCTCGGTCCCCGCACGCGCAGGCAGGTCCGGCTTGAAGCCGTAGCTGCCGCGGACGGTCCACAGGTCGTGGTTGTGGATGGTGGCGAGCAGGGTGCGGATGCGGACCTTGCCGGGCCCGGGCTCCGGAGTGGGGACGTCCTCGACGGCGAGGACCTCCGCCGGACCGCCGAAGCTGTGCTGGACGAGTGCGCGCATGTGGGTCTCCTCGGTGCGGTGGGTGGTTCGGCGTCAGTCGGCGGCGACGGTGACGGCCACGTCGATGTTGCCGCGCACCGCGTCGGAGTACGGGCACACCGCGTGCGCGGCGTCGGCGAGCTTCTGTGCCTCGGCCTGCTCGAGCGTCGGGATGATCACCTCGAGTGCGACGGCGAGGCCGAAGCCACCGTCGTCGGTGGTCCCGAGGCTGACCCGCGCGCCCACGCTGGAGTCACCGATGTCCACCTTCTGTGCGCGGGCGACGGCCTGCAGCGCCGAATGGAAGCACGCGGCATATCCGGCGGCGAAGAGCTGCTCGGGGTTGGCGCCGTTCCCGCTGCCGCCCAGCTCCTTCGGCATCGCCAGCTGGAAGTCGACGGTGCCGTCCGCGGTGCGGACGTGGCCGTTGCGGCCGGCGCCGGTGGAGAGGGCCTCGGTGGTGTACTTGATGTCGAGCGACATGAATCCTCCTGTGTATCAGTGAGATCGGTGTGCGTCACAGAATCGGTTGGCGAGGTCCCGGAGCAGGACCGCCTCCTCGCGGGACAGTGCGAGCTTCGATCCGACCGCCCGCTGCACGTGCGCGACACGCGGCTGCATGGCGCGGCCCGCGTCGGTGACGTGGATCGTGACCAGGCGTTCGTCCGCCGACTCGCGGCGCCTCTCGACGAGGCCTATCGCCTGCAGTCGCCGCAGCAGGGGCGACAGGGTGCCGCTGTCGAGGCGCAGGCGCCTGCCCAAGTCGGTGACGGTGATGCCGTCCTCCTCCCAGAGCGCCAGCAGCGTGACGTACTGGGTGTAGGTCAGGCCGAGTTCGGCGAGCCCCTCGCGGTATGCGCCGGACGCGACGCGCGCCGCCGAGTAGAGCGCGAAGCACACCTGCGCGTCGAGCTGCAGTTCCTGTTCCACGCCTTCGATGATGCCACGCAATCGAGATGGATACAACTAAGTTGTGCACAACTATTGTGCGGTGGGGTCGAACGCGACGAGTCCCCGGGCATCCCTGCCCGCCGCCTTCTCAGCCGTCGCGGTGCTCCGTCACTTGCCGCTGTAGACGGGAAACACGCTGGAGTCGCCGTAGTCCTGTTCGTCCAGGTTCCGCAAGGCCGCCATGTCCTCGGCGGAGATCACGAAGTCGACCTGCGCGTTGGAGCGCATGTGGTCCGGGTTCGCGGTCTTCGGTAGCGACACGGCGCCCAGCTGCAGCGTGTAGCGGATGCACAGCTGCGGAACGGATGCACCGTACTTCTCCGCAATCGCCGCGACGTCCGCATTGCCGAGGATCTCGCCATGGGCGATGGGCGAGTACGCCTCGACGAGGATGCCCTTGTTCTCGCAGTAGGCGATGAGCTCGCCGGGTGTGTTGCCGGCGTGGACGAGGATCTGATTCACCTGGGGCGTGATCGTGCCGTGCTCGAGGATGTCCTCCAGATCCTCCGGTAGGAAGTTGGAGACGCCGACGGAGCGGACCCTGCCGGCCCGGTGGGCCGCCTCCAGCGCCCGCCACGCGCGGCGATTGCCCTCGGAGTAGTCACCGCCCCGGAAGTCGCTCCATGGTTGCGGGGCGTGGATCAACAGGAGGTCGATGTAATCGACGCCCAGTTTCTCCAGTGACCCGTCGATCGCTGCCACGGCCTGGTCGTAGTCCTTGATCTCGGCGGCGAGCTTGGTGGAGACGAACAGTTCCTCGCGGGGTACGCCGGACGTGCGGACGCCCTCGCCGACGCCGCGCTCGTTGCCGTACGCCTGGGCGGTGTCGATGTTGCGGTAGCCGATCTGCACCGCCGCGCGGACTGCATCGGCGGCCGCGGCGTCGTCGATGAACCAGGTGCCCAGTCCGAGCTTCGGGATCTCGATGTCGCCTGCCAGGGTGTAGGTCTCGTTCAGGATGCTCACGCGGCGTCTCCGTTCTTCGGCAGCTTGCCGTACTCGTCGTCGGTGACGGGTTCGAGCCATTCGTTGCTGGGATCCTCACCCGGAGTGATGAAGGCGACGTGACTGAACCAGGAGTCGGCCTTCGCGCCGTGCCAGTGCTTCGTGCCGACCGGCACTCGGATCGCGGTGCCGGGCTCGAGGCTGACGGGGTCCTCGCCCTCGGCCTGGTACCAGCCGCTGCCCGCCGTGCACAGGAGGATCTGATCGCCGCCGCCGGTGCCGTGGTGGATGTGCCAGTTGTTGCGGCATCCAGGCTCGAAGGAGACGTTGCTGACGGGCACGCTCCCCGAGGTCAGCGGTGCGAGGTAGCTCTGCCCGATGAAGTACTGGGCGAAGGCGTCGTTCTTCGGCCCGAGCGGGAAGATCTGGTCGAATTCGTTCGCGGTCATGTCTCTCCTCGTGGTTGTGAGTGGTGTGCATGGTTGTGAGTGGTGTGCGGAAATCCGTGGCCGGGGTGTCGTGTCACTCGCCGACGTGCACCGGCACCGGCATATGCACTCATGCTTCTCCGGTCCTCGCCTGTGCGGGAGTCCCACCCGATAGAGGTACCGCGAGGGACTCTCTCGCACCGGGCCCGCCGCCTGCGGTCGAGGATGTCGGCACAGACCTCGTGGACGACTGGATCGATGGCACGGCTCACCGCCCACCAGGAGAAGATCCGGCAACGACGAGCCGACGCCGCCGAACCGGAGAGACGAAAAGCAGAGGAGGAGGAGGAGATGAGCCTGGACGAACTGCGAGCCGGTCGGCCCCTGCGACGGCGAGAACATGGATCGAATCGAAGCAGAGATGGCGGTCACCGAGCACCTGTACACGCCTGAATCCCTGGGCTGACCCAGACTCTGCTCGCTGAGCGCATAGGGGTCAGGCAGGCCCGTGTCTCCAATCCGTTTATCGCGCCGCGGTCAGGGCCCGATCCGCCGCCGCCCGCGCGCGCTCGGCGACGGCGGGCGTCAGCGACAGCCGGGTGCGGCGCTCGAGCAGGTCCGCCACGTCCAGCGCGCCCTCGGCGGCGGCGCCGAACACCAGCTCCGCGCCTGTGATCTCGGTGCCCACGGCCACGGGGCGGGCCAGCAGCGGATCCGAATCCGCAAGGGCGGCCACGGCCACGGCCTCGGTGCCGTACCGGGCGACGAGCCGGGCGGGCGCGTCGACCGCGGCGAGCGCCGCCGGGGTTCCCGCGCCGACCAGCGGGATCGCCCGCGTGCGGCACGGCCCCGCGGGCAGTCCGGACTGTTCGACGGCCGCGTCCACCGCGTCCTGCGCCATCCGCCGGTAGGTCGTGAGCTTGCCGCCGACCACGGTCACGAGGCCGTCGGCGCGGGTCAGCACCGCGTGCTTGCGGCTGACGTCGGCGGTGGTGCCCTGGTCGGACTCGAGCAGTGGCCGCAGCCCCGCGAAGCTGCCGACGATGTCGGCGCGCGTGAGCGGCGTCGCCAGCGCGGTGTTGATCACGCCCAGCAGGAAGTCGATCTCGCCGTCGGCGGGCACCGGAACGTCCGGGATGTCGCCTGGGGCCTCCTCGTCGGTGAGTCCCACATATACCCGGCCGTCGGCCTGGGGGAGCGCGAAGACGTACCGCCCGAACGAATCCGGCACCGGCACCGTCAGGCCCGCGGTGAGCCCGACACCGTCGACGGCGAACGAGGTCGCATCGAATACGAGGTGGGTTCCGCGGCTCGGCCGCAGCCGGACGCTGGCATCGACGCCCGCGGACCACACTCCCGTCGCATTGACGACCGCACGCGCGGAGAGCCGCAGCGACGATCCGGTCAGCGCGTCGGTGAGCAGGGCCGAGGTCCCGGTGACATCGGTGGCGGCGCAGTGGGTGATCACCCGCGCGCCGTACAGGGCCGCGGTGCGGGCGATCGCGACCACGAGGCGCGCGTCGTCGATCAGCTGGCCGTCCCAGTTCAGGAGGCCGCCGCGCAGGCCGTCGCGGCGCACCGTCGGTGCCATCGACGCGACCCGGTCGGCGTCGATCCGGCGCGACCGGGCGAGCGTCGAGCCCGGCGTGTGCGCGGCGACACGCAGCGCGTCGCCCGCGAGGAAGCCGACCCGGGTGAGCGCGGCGTCGGCGCGGCCGATGCTCGGCAGCAGCGGGACCACCTGCGGCAGCGGCCGGACGAGGTGCGGCGCGATCGCGCGGATGAGCGCGTCGCGCTCCACGGCGCTCTCGTGCGCGATCCCCACCGCGCCGGACGCGAGGTACCGCAGTCCGCCGTGCACGAGCTTCGAGGACCAGCGGCTGGTGCCGAAGGCGAGGTCGCAGCGCTCGACGAGGACCACGGACAGCCCGCGCGTCGCGGCGTCGAGTGCGACCCCGGCGCCGGTGACGCCGCCCCCGATCACCAGCAGGTCGACGGCCGGATCGGACTGCAGGGCAGCCAGATCGGCTGATCGACGGCCGGCCGAGAGGATGGACGCGGGGGAGACGGCGGGGCGGCGGGGGTGATCGGTCATGGCTTCAGGTACCTCGTGAGGAGTTCGGTGAGCTGGTGGTCGAGGACGTCGGGTGTCGCGAACACCGGCCCGGTGAGGGCGAAGGACCACGCGAGCAGCAGGATCGCGGTGGCCAGTTCGTGTGGGTCGTCCTGGCGCACCACGCCCGCGGCAACGGCCTGGGTGACGACGGCCTCGATGCGGTCGAGTTGGGCGGTGGATGTGCGACCGGTGCGTTGCAAGAGGTACGGCGTGAGCCACTCGGGGTCGAGCTCGACGATCCGGCGCAACAGCGGGTGCTCGCGCGACACGTGGACCAGATGCACGACGAGCCCGACGAGGACGTCCAGGGGTTCGGTGGCGATCGCGGCGTCGAGCTCCGCTCCGGTGGGTGCCGCGTCGAGCACCGCGTTGAACTCGCGAGTGGTGACGGATGCCGCCAGCGTCTCGATATTGGGGAAGCGCCGATACAGGGTGGCACGCGAGACCTTGGCAGCCCGGGCGACGTCTGCCATCGTGGTGCGACGGATCCCGACGGTGGCGATCAGGTCACGGGCGGCATCGAGGATCACGTCCTCGGGGATGGCGTTGGCGGCCGTGCGGGGGCCGGGGGGTTCGGCGGGCCCCGCCACCTCGGAGTTGAGATCCTGCGACATCATGTGTACAAGTGTATCAGCAACTTGTACCGAAGGGACCCCCATGACAGAGACCGCCCTGACTCCCGTCACGTTCACGCCCGGGCGGTGGGGCTCGCCGGAGTCCTCGATGCACCTGTCCGACTCCGTGCGCGGCGCGCTCGGCTTCCTCGGAATCACCGAGCCCGCGCCCACGCCCGTCCCGTTGGACGCAGTCGAGCTGCCGGTCTGCCGGCTCGAGGGTGCGGCGCTGGACGCGCTGCGCGCCACCGTCGGACCCGAACACGTGGCCACCGACCACGACGCGCGCCTCGCGCGCCTCCGCGGGTTCTCCACGCCCGATCTGCTGCGCCTGCGCGCCGGCGACGGTGCCGACGCTCCCGACGCGGTCGTCGCCCCCGCCACACACGACGAGGTGCTCGCCGTGCTCGCCGCATGCCGCGCGAACGGCCTGGCCCTCAGCCCGTTCGCGGGCGGCACATCGGTGACCGGTGGCCTCGCGCCCGACCGCGGACGGCCCACCGTCAGTCTCGATCTGCGCCGGATGACCGGGCTGCTCGCCCTCGACCCGGTCTCGCAGACCGCGACGCTTGCCGCCGGAACGCGGCTTCCCGAGGCAGAACGGCTGCTGGCCGCAGAGGGATTCGAGATCGGCCACTTCCCGCAGTCGTACGAGGGCGCAACCGTCGGCGGGTGCGCCGTGACCCGGTCAGCCGGGCAGTCGTCGGCCGGCTACGGCCGGTTCGACGACATGGTGGTGGCGCTCACGGTGGTCACGCCGATCGGTACCGCCACCGTCGGGACGGCGCCGAAATCGGCTGCGGGGCCGGATCTCCGGCAGCTGTTCCTGGGCTCCGAGGGTGCGTTCGGTGTGGTCACCTCCGTGACCGTCCGCGTCCACCCGGTGCCCGCGGTACGGCGGTTCACCGGCTGGCACTTCCCCGACTTCGCCACCGGTGCGGCGGCCATGCGCGCGTTGGCGCAGGCGAACATCCGCCCCACCGTGCTGCGCCTGTCCGACGAGGCGGAGACCGGGCTGAACCTCGCGAATCCCTCCTCCGCCGGCGCTTCGGCGGTCACCGGCGGCTGCCTGATGGTGGTGGGCGTCGAGGGCGACGAGCTCGACGTCGACTGCCGCGAGCGATACCTCACCGCGCGGCTGGCCGAACTCGGCGGTACCGACCTCGGGACCGCGCCCGGGGAGGCATGGCGGGCCGGGCGGTTCCGCGGCCCGTACCTGCGCGACCCGCTGCTCGACGCGGGCGCGCTCGTCGAGACCCTCGAGACCGTCACCTGGTGGTCGAACCTGGAGCGGCTCAAGGGATCCGTCACCGCGGCGGTCACCGACGCGCTCGGTGCGCAGGGCACACCCGCCGTCGTGATGTGCCACATCTCGCACGTGTACCCGACGGGGGCGTCGCTGTACTTCACCGTGATCGCGAAGGCGCTCGACGACCCCCTCGGACAATGGATGCGGGCCAAACAGGCCGCCAACGCTGCGATCCGCGCCGCCGGCGCGTCCATCACGCACCACCATGCGGTCGGGACCGACCACCGCGCAACCTATCTGGAGGAGATCGGCGATGTGCAGCTGACCGCGCTGCGGGCCGTCAAGGCCGCGCTCGACCCGGAGAACGTGTGCAACCCCGGGATCCTGCTCCCGTGAGGCCGCCGGCGCCGGGAGCGGAGCGGGCGGGCCGAATGATGCAGGTCGTGGCGATCGCCAATCCGATCTCCGGTGGCGGGGCCGCGCGCCGACGGTGGCCCGCGCTGGAGGCGGCCCTCACCGCCCGCGGCATCGATGCCCGGGTGGTGTGGTCGACCGGCGCCGCGGACGCCGCTGCGCGGGCCGCCGAGGCCGCGAGCGACGGTGCCGTGGTGGTCGCCGTCGGTGGCGACGGCCAGATCCGTGACGTCGCCGCCGGGGTGATGACGGTGCCGGGCGGTGTCCTGGGGATCGCGCCCGCGGGGCGCGGCAACGACCTCGCACGGCATCTGCGGCTACCCGAGGAACCGGGCGCCGTCGCCGACGTGCTGCGCGGCGGACGCCGTCGCACGATCGACACCGTCGACGTGGGCGGGACCACCGTGCTCGGAAACGTCTACGCGGGGATCGATTCCGAGGCGACCGAGGTGATCAACCGGATGCGCCCGCTGGGGACCGCGGCGTACCGCGTCGCGCCGGTCGTCGCGGCCCTGCGCTGGCGGCCGGCCCGCTTCACCGTCACCGTCGACGGCGCGGCGGAGACCCTCCTCGCGCACATGGTGGTGGTCGCGAACTCCGGCGACTACGGCCACGGGCTGCGGATGGTTCCGTCGGCCGACGTGGGCGACGGCCGGCTGGACGTGCTGATCGTCCGCGGTGACCGGTCGAAGTACCGGCTCGCGAACCTGATGAGCCAGGCCGAGACCGGCGCGCACATCGGCCGGCCCGAGGTGCTCGTGCGGTCGGGCGGCAGCGTCACCGTCGCCGCCGACCGAGCCGTACCCGTGCATGCCGACGGGGACTACCTCATGGAGCTGCCGTTCACCGCCGACGTCCGGCCGAGGACGTTGACGGTGCTGGTGCCCTGACAGCCCGGCGGGCGACATGCGGACGCGGCGACATCGGTCACGATGTCGCCGCGTCGGCGGAGGTGTCTCGCTAGCGGAGCCGGTCGGCGGCCTCCTTCGCGGCGGCCCGTTGGAACTCTCGGTCGTCGGAGGCGCAGGCGAGGCAGATCGGCGCATGGGCGGCGGAGGGATCGCGGTCGGTCTCGAAGGCGATGTAGCTGTCCTCGCACCGGTGGCACCGGATCCGCGCCTCCCACACGTCGTCGACCTCGTCGCGCGGGTCGTGCGGCCGGGCCATCGTGAACCAGCCCGGCCGGCTGAACCGGAGGGCGACGGCGTAGAGGAGGCCCGCCACCACGAACGCGGCCGGCGGTGCCCAGACCGCGCCGGCCGTACCGCCGAACGCGACCATCGGCACACCGATGGCGGCCGACACGCCCCAGGCGCCGAGCCCCGCAGGGTTGACTGCGGGCACCCGCCCGGGCCGGAACTCCAGCGAGTCGGTGGGTATGCGCCGCAGCCGCATCCACAGGATGTGGGTCAGTGCCACCGCGACCCAGCCCACGATCAGCACACCCTGGTACTGCAGCGCGACCACGATCCAGGACAGCACGTTCGTCAGCATCATCAGGTACACGAGGACCGCCACCACCACGACCCAGAACGTCCGGGGCATCGAGAACTTCATCGTCCTGGCGAAGAAGTTCTGGAAGTTGGTGGACGAGAGGTAGAAGTTGCCGCTGTTGACGCGGGTCTGACTCACCAGCACCCAGGCCAGGCCCCAGATGCCCATCATGCCCACGACCCCGAGGATCGCCGAGTTCTCGGACAGGGCACCGGAGATGGTGATCGTCTGTGCCAGGAAGATGCCGACCATCGCGTTCACGAGCAGCGTGACCACATAGAACGGCGCACCGAAGGTGGTGCGGCCGTTGACCTTCGCGTCCTGCGGCCGGCCGAATCGGGCGAAGTCCCAGACCATCATCGTCACGACCCACACGCCCATGTACACGACGAACGCGTACCACCACCCGGGCACGCCCAGCGAGGACGCGGACTTCGGTGTGTACGTGAGCCATTCGTTGTGGTAACCGTACTTGACGATCGCCCAGACGACGGACCCGACCAGCCCCAGCGCATAGAGGGGCAGCAGCAGGCCGTTGAGCTTGTCGAGCCAGGTGGTCACGCCGCGCCAGGCGAGGGGAGCCTGGTACAGCACCACCACGAGGAACCAGAACGCCATCGGCAGCACGCCGAAGTACGCCTTGAGGGCGGAGGCGACGATCGACCCCTCGGCGACGACGTAGTAGGCGATCGTCAGGCCGAACAGCGCCGCGGCGAATGCGGATCCGGCCCGCCCGAACAGGACTCGGGAGAACAGCGACACGCTCGTGCCGGTCTCGTTGGCGAATCGGGCGGCGACGGAGTTGATCAGCGCGTAGGCGAGTACCGACATGCCGATGCCGATCAGCGAGTCGATGGTGCCGACGGCGAGGGCGACGGTGGCGCCGACGACGACGAAGAACATCGCGCTCATCAGGCCGAACCAGGCCATCGCGACGGAGGTGCGGGAGCTGCGCCAGGAGCGGGGGACGATGTGCAGTGAGTAGTCCTCGCTCGCCGCGCGGGCGACGACCGACGGATCGTCGACATAGGTGATGGTGAGCGGCGCGAGCGGCGCCGAGTCGGGCGGACTGATCTCCGTGGTCATGGTTTCCTCTGGATCTGTCGAATGATGCCTGATCAGGTGATGGGCGGTGGGCCGGCGTCGTCGCCGGCCCACCGGGGAGTGGTGTGGAACCGGGCCGGCTACGCGGAGACGGGGCTGTCGACCCGCAGGGCGCCGGCGACGTGGTCGATCTCGGGGTCGTCGGTCCAGTGGATCACCGTGCGGCGCTGCAGCATCGCGCGGAACTGGGCGGTGGTGGTGTCGAGGACCGCGCCGGATCCCCAGTCGAGGATCACCCCGTACTGCCGGACGCAGTCCATGTCGTTGACCAGCCCGGCGCGGTACTCGGCTGCGACCTCCTCGGGGTCGCGGTCCAGCCACCGGTGGCGGTTGTCGCGGATGTACTCGCGCGCCGCCACGGTCGCGGGCAGGTCCACCTCGTACTCGAAGACCTCGGGGTCGACCTCGCGGATCACCACCCCGTAGTCCTTCTCGGCCCGGGCGATGGTGACGTAGCCGTCGACGACGTCCTCGAGCACGTCGAGCACCTTGCGCCGCAGCGGATCCCCGAGACCGCCGCCGCCCGCGGACGGGCGGGTGAACTCATCGCCCGACTTGATCGGGACCGCGGCGAAGATCGACCCGAGGTACTGCTCGTCGTCGGTGCCCTTGTTCAGCCAGACGCCGTGCGGAATGGAGGGCAGACCGCCCCACAGGCCCCAGGTCACCGACCGCTCCCGGTCGCAGCAGTACGACATCACCGTGTTGTCGCTCGCCCAGAGCCGGCCGCCCTTCTCGGCGCCGAGCCCGCCCCGCTGCATACCGGGCCCGCCGGAGTCGGGGACGAGTTCGTGACACGAGGTGAGGACGGGCGCGAGTCGCTCCTGGCCCTCGAACGGCTGCGTGCCGTACTGGACACCGAACACGGCCGCGGACGCGTTGTAGCCGTCGCCGCCGTTCCGGGCGCCCCAGCCGCCCATCATCCAGTCGTACCACATGAAGTTGGGGTTGCCCTCCTCCCTCTCGTCGCGCCCGCCCACCAGGAGGTATTCGAGGTTGAACGTGCAGGCCATCGCGCGCTCGGGCTGGATGTCCGACCAGATCTCGAACACCGAGTTCATGATCTTCTCGAAGGGACCCGAGCAGAAGCCGGCGCACGGCGACGGCCAGTCGGCGTTGACGACCGAACCCACCGGTCCGAGGTCTGCGGTGACCACGCGGTAGAAGCCGGAGTTCAGCGGGATGTCGGGGAACTGCATCTTGGTTCCGGCGACGATCCCCGCGAACGAGCCGCCGAAGCCCGCGTTGAGCATCGAGGAGATCGACGCGTGCGAACCGGTCAGGTCGTAGTGCACGGTATCGCCGGAGATGGTCATCGTCATCTTGACGGGGATGAGTCCCTCGCCGTGCGCGGGATCCTGGTCGATGTAGTCCTCGGTGTACCAGACACCGTCGGGCAGGGCGGCGATCTTCGCGCGGGTCAGCTCCTCGACGTACGTCTGCACGTCGGCCATCGCCGTCTTGACCGTCTCGACACCGTATTTGCGGCACAGCCGCTGGATCTCGCGCTCGGCGACCCGGGTGGCCTCCGCCTGGGCCTGCATGTCGCCGATGATGTCCCGCGGGTTGCGGGTGTTCTTCGCGATCAGGTAGGCGACGTCCTCGAGGAACACGTCCTCGCGCCACAGCCGGGTCGGCGGGATCCGCAGTCCCTCGCCCATGTGGTCGAGCGCCTTGACGTTGAACGAGCCGGGGGTCGCGCCGCCCACGTCCGCCCAGTGGCCGTTGGCCTGGGCGTAGCCGAGCAGCTCGCCCTCGAAGTAGATCGGGCGGATGATGCGGGTGTCGTTGAAGTGGCTGCCGCCCTCGTAGACGTCGTTGATCACGAAGACGTCTCCGGGGTGGATGTCGCCCTCGAACTGACGGATCACGGCCTTCGCCGTGTAGTGCAGCGTCCCGACGTGCGCGGCGATGTCGCCCGTGCCCTGCATGACGGTGTCGCCCGCCGGATCGCAGAGCGCGGAGGAGAAGTCGCGCGAGTAGATCACGAACGAGTAGCACGTCCGGAGGATCTGCTCGGCCATCTGGTCGACGGTGTTGATGAAGGCGTTCTTGAGGACTTCGAACGTGACGGGATCGAGCGATGTGGGCATGTCTGTCCTGCCTGTGTGGGGAGCGCGGGCTCGGGGAGGGATGTCAGTCGGTGTAGGTGAGGATGAGGTTTCCCCACTCGTCGACGCGCGCGGTGGTCCGCGGCGGGACGACGGTGGTCGAGTCGAGCTGGTCGACGATGCACGGGCCGGCCAGCACGGCGCCCGCGGGCAGCGACGACCGGTCGTACACCGGTGTGCGCAGGCGTGCGACCTCGTCCGGGAACAGGACCTCGCGGACCTCGGTCGGCGTGGCGGTGAAGTCCGCCGGGTCGATCAGCGGCGCTGGCGCGACGTCGCCGCGCGGCGTCAAGCCGATGGCGCGCACCGAGATCCGGTAGATCTCGACCGCCGCGTCCTCCGACGCGAAGTTGTGCTCGCGCAGGTGGTTCGCGTGGAACGTCGAGACGACGTCGCCGAGGTCGGTCAGCGGCATCGAGACCGGCACCGAGATGGCGCGCCACTGGCCGGAGTACCGCATGTCGAGGTAGTACTCGAACACCATGTCGGTCGGCGCGACGTGCTCGGCGACCAACCGCTCGCGGCCCTGGGCCTGCAACTCCTCGAACGAGCGCGTCAGGTGGTCGAGGTCGGCTTCGGCCGCGTCCGCCAGATACATCGTGGTGATGTCGTGCTGGATGTCCACCAGCATGCATCCCATCGCGGAGGTGACGCCCGGGTGCGGCGGGATGATCACCGTCGGGATGCCGAGGTCGCGGCCGAGATACGCGGCGTGCAGCGGACCGGCACCGCCGAACCCGACGAGGGCGAAATCGCGGGGGTCGTGTCCCTTCCGGATCGAGATCAGGCGGATCGCGTCGGCCATATTGGCGTTGGCCACCTTGATGATCGACTGCGCCGCGGTGTCGACGTCGAGGTCGAGCGGGGCGGCGATCCGTTCGATCGCGGCGCGGGCGCCGGCGACGTCCAGCTCCTTGACGCCGCCCGCCAGCTTGGTGCCGACGGTGCCGAGGATCAGGTTCGCATCGGTGTTGGTGGCGGCCTCGCCGCGACCGCCGTAGCACGCGGGGCCGGGGTCGGAACCCGCGGACTGCGGCCCGTTGCGCAGGGACCCGGCATCGTCGAGCCAGGCGATGGACCCGCCGCCGGCGCCGATGGTGAGCACCTCGATGCTGGGGAAGCAGATCGGGTAGCCGAACTCCACGCTCCAGGTGTTGGTCGTACCCAATACGCCGGCGTCGGTGAGCGATACGTCGGTGGACGTCCCACCCATGTCGAAGCCGATGGAGTTCTCGTAGCCACACATCCGCGCGATGTGGCGGCTCGCGATCGCGCCGGCGGCGATGCCCGACGCGGCCAGGCGGGCACCGTACTTCTCGGCCATCTTCGGGGTCATCACGCCGCCACCCGAGTGCAGCAGTAGCACGTCGTGCTCGTACCCGTTCTCCGCGAGGCGGGCCTCGAGGGTTCGCGCGTACGGGCCGATGATGGGGACCAGCGCGGCGTTCGCGACGGTCGTCGAGAACCGCTCGTACTCGAAGATCTCGGGCAGCACGTCGCTCGACGTGGTGACGGCGACGTCGGGCAGCTCCTCCGCGAGGATCTCCGCCATCCGGTTCTCGTGCGCGGGGTTGGTGAACGAGTTGACGAAACACACTGCGATGGTCTCGATCTCGCGCCGACGCAGGATCCGGGCGATGTCACGGGCCTGCTGTTCGTCGAGGGGCTCGAGCACCGTGCCGTCGTAGCCGATGCGTTCGCGGACGGTCATCCGGTGCCGGCGGGGGACGAACGGCGGCGCCACCTCCTGGTAGGGGTCCCACGACTCGCGGTCGCCGCGGCGGATCTCGATGACGTCACGGAATCCCTCGGTGGTCACCAGGGCGATCTTGGGGAACGAGCGGGTGATCAACGCGTTGGTCGCGATAGTCGTTCCGTGCGAGAAGAACTCGACGTCGTCCCAGCTGACGCCGGCCTGCTTCATGCCGGCCAGGACACCCTCGATCGGGTCCGCCTGGGTCGGATACTTGGCCGTGACGATCCGACCGTCCGGACGCTGCACGAAGACGTCGGTGAACGTACCGCCGATGTCCACTGCGGTCCGGAACTTCGTCGGCCTGCTGATGGCCTCGGTCACTGCGCCTCCTAGGGTCGTGTGGGTCGGCACCATCGGACGGTGCCGGTGAGCACAACGAAACTCGCGGCGAGGCCGGCCGACAATTGGTTCATCGTCCGAACGCGGGGCTGCCGCGCTGGATGTCGGCACAGGCGCCAGCAGTGCCGAACCAGCGTCGACCTGCGACGATGTGGCCGGAGTGCGCCGTAACGGGTGCGTGTCGGACACGAGAGCGCAACGCGTCGTCACGAGATCGAAACGAGCGGTCTCGTCCCCGATACGCCGGATACCCGCCGGGGTTCACGTCCGGTATCGGCTGGAAGTGGACGGTGGCATAGTGGTCACCGGGTCCCGGAAACCATCCGCGTGGAGCCCACGGCCGTCGAGGAGGAACGCGCGTGAGGATCGGAATGCAGTTCTCGCTCACCGGATCCCTCGCCGCGGTGGAGGAGTCGATCCTCGACGGGGCGATGCTCGCGGTGCACGAGATCAATGCGCGCGGCGGTGTGCTCGGCGCGCCGCTCGAGACCGCCGTGTACGACGACGGCTCGAAGGTCCTTGCAAGCGTGCACGCGATCAATCACCTCTGTCGCGCGGAGCAGGTCGACGTCGTGGTCGGCGGATACACCTCGGCGAGTCGCCTGGCGATGGCGCCGGCCATCCACGAGAACCGTTCGCTGCTGATGTATCCGACGTACTTCGAGGGGGAGGAGACCGACCCTCGGATCTTCTACTGCGGCGCGATCCCCAATCAGTTCGCCGCCGACTATCTCTCGTGGATCGGGAGCAATCTGGGCCGCCGGATATTCGTGGTCGGCTCGGACTACATCTATCCGCGGGTGATGGCGGAGGTCGCGCGGCGGTACGGCGGCCACCTCGGCATCGAGACGGTCGGGGAGCGCTACGTGCCGCTGGGGGAGACCCGATTCGACGCGGTGGTGGAGCACATCCGGCGCGCCGCACCGGATGTCGTACTGTGCAACGTCGTGGGGCTCGACTCGACCACGGCGTTCTACCGACGGTTCGCGGCCGCGGGTCTGGACGCCCGCCGCCTGCCGATCGCGGCCACCGTCACCACCGAGATCGAGCTCGCCCGGATGCCGCACGAACTGAGCGAGGGCCACTTCATGGTGGCCACCTACTTCGCCTCCCTCGACACCCCGGTCAACCACGCGTATCGGTCCGCGTTGCGGCAGGTCCGCGGCCAGACGAGCTGCCATGCAGCGCAGGTCGGCGCGTACAACGCAGTCCACGCACTGGGCCTGGCGGCCGAGTGGTCGGGTGCGGCGGATCCGGTCGCGCTGGCGCGGGGACTGCTCGCGGTGCGGTTCGACGCCAACCCGGAAGGGGTGCCGTTCCAGCTCCGCGACAACCATCACAGCGCGCACCCGGCGTACGTGGCGACCGCGGAGAGCGGCGAGTACCGGATTCTGACGGAGTTCGCGCCCCGCCCGGCCGATCCGTGGTGGTCAGGACGGAAGGCGGCCCTCGCGCTCGGCTGACTCGTGCACGCACAGCGCGACGTAGTAGTCGACGCGGTCGGTCAATGCGCCGAGGTCCCGGCCGGTGAGCTCCTCGATGCGCGATAGGCGGTACCGCAGCGTATTCGTGTGGATGCCGAGTTCGGTCGCCGTCGCGTTCCACTGGCAGTCCAGCGCGAGGAAGGTGCGTAGGGTCGTGAGGTAGCCGGTACCCCTCCTACGGTCGTAGTCGATGACGGGTTCGAGCAGGATCCGGTGCATCGCACCGGCCTTGGCGGGATCCTCGGTGATCAGGGCGGCGGCCATCGGCACGGGCAGCGCGAGCGCGGGCGAGTCGGATGCGTCCGCGCGCGCGTCGCGGTCGGCGAGCTGCCGCGCGCTGATCAGTCCGCGGACCAGGTCGTCGCTCCCCGCGACGATCGTCGAGCTCACGCCGATCGCTATGCGGTGCCCGTGCTGCACTCGGAGGAGCTCGCCCAGTGTGGCCACCGCCGAGTCGAACTCGTCACCGTCGTCCCCCGCGGGGTCGGCCTCGATGAGTGCGTACGCGTACCCGCGATGAGTGCCGACGGAATGGGACCCGCCGCTCTGGAACGCCAGGTCGAGGAGCGCGACCGTGAGCTGCCCGTCGCGGTCGGACGCCTCCTCGGGGGATGCGACCGCAAGCGCCCGAACCCGTTTCGGTACACCCAGTCCGAGCGCCGCGGCCCAGGGATCGAGCGCCGCCGCCGTCGACGTCGCCTCGACCAGCTCACGGATCAGGGCCGATTCGATTCCGCGACGCGCGGACCGCTTCGCGTCGATCGAACGCAGGATCGCCGACAGTTCGCTGCCGAGGAGCTCGATCCGCTTCGCGTTCAAGGCGGTCCGGCCGGGATTCGCTATCGCCAGGACTCGGGACGGCCCCGCCACGGACAGGCACATCGTGGCCGCCGTCGATCTGCGGGCCGGCGCGACCTGCGTCGAGCCGAGCACCCGGAGCGCCCACGCGGGATCACTCGGGGCGGTACCGCCGATCACGCACCCGGGCAACACAAGCCACGACGTCGTGTCGGCCTGCCCGTCGAAATCGGTGAGCGTCCGGCGGATCGACGCCACGTCACCGTCGCCGCCGGACGAGCTGGCGGCGGACTGCGCACCGGCGTCCAGCGCCGCGGTGAGCTGGGCGAACGTCGCGGCGCGGGGGAGCACGAACAGGGGCAGCGAGTGCGCGCGGCAGCCGGCCACGAACTCGGGCGGAAGGTTCGGGTCGTCCCCGTCGACGACGACCGCGAGGACCCGCTGGGATGCGAGCACGGCCGCGAGTTCGCGGGGCGGAACAGTAAGGGCGGACCAGCATCTCGACGGTGCGTGGGCGACAGATCCCGCCGCGGCGTCGACCGGTGTATCGGGCTCGATCGCGTACAGCGCCTCGACCGGTCGGAGCCGGACCCGTTCCGCGCTGTCCGGGGTCAACGATCGCAGCCCCGCGCGGGTGACGAGCTCGGCGACGGTCGCCATGTGCCTCCCGCTCGGGCTCCGTGGACGGCTGATGTAGTCGAGTACACAACGCTACTAGCGCCGGCCCGGATGCGCAGTGCAGCGCCTGCGCGCGCATCCGAGCAAGCATCCGTGAGTTCTGGAGACATCGCCGATTCGATGGTCCGCACGCCGTGCGGCAGCGGGGTGCGCATGATGTACGGGGTCGCCGTCGACGCCCTTGACGGGTGCGCGGTGACCGGTCTCGAGTGAGCAGGAATCGAGAAGCCCGCGCGGGATCCGGGTCGTAGCGTGCTCGGTATGACTGGTATCGCATTCCTGACCCTCGAGGTCGACGACGTCGACTCGGCACGCACGTTCTACGACAACGCCTTCGGGCTCGGGCTCGGGCTCGGGGACCGGCTCCGGCTCCGCGCGTCCTCCGGCCCCACCACAGGCTTCCGGGGCTTCGTCCTGTCCCTGGTCGTGGCCGAGCCCGCGGTCGTCGACTCCTTCGTCGAGCCGGCGCTCGCAGCTGGTGCGACTGTGCTCAAGGCCGCCCGGAAGTCGTTCTGGGGCTACGGCTCCGTGCTCCGGGCACCCGACGGGACGATCTGGAAGGTGGCGTCCTCGGCGAAGAAGAACACCGGCGCGCCGGTGCGCACGATCGACGATCTGGTGCTGCTGATCGGTGCCGGCGACGTGGCGGTGACCAAGGCGTTCTACACGGAGAAGGGGCTGACGGTGACGAGGAGCTTCGGGCGCAAGTACGTCGAGTTCGCGGGGGATCCGGGCGGGGTGAAGCTCGCCCTGTACGGGCGCAAGGCAGCCGCGAAGGATGCGGGGGTGGCGCCCGAGGGCACCGGCTCGCACCGGCTGGTGGTGGGCGGCGATGCCGGCACGTTCGCGGACCCGGACGGATTCGAGTGGGAGCAGGCCTGACCCGGTCTCGTGCCTGCGCACGCAGGCGGCCGATGTCGGCGGCGGCGCTGCGGGGTAACGTTCGGGCGGCGGGCGATCCGACCTGACCCGACTAGCCGACCCGATGGGGGGAGCACTGTGAGCTCTGGAGACATCGCCGATTCGATGGTCCGCACGCTGTACGGCAGCGGGGTGCGCAGGATGTACGGAGTCGCCGGCGACTCCCTCAACGGCCTCACCGACGCGCTGCGGCGCGACGGCCGGATCGAGTGGGCGCATGTCCGGAACGAGGAGGTGGGTGCGTTCGCGGCGGGCGGCGAGGCCGCGCTCACCGGGGAGCTCGCGGTGTGTGTCGGTAGCTGCGGCCCCGGCAACCTGCACCTGATCAACGGTCTGTACGACGCGCACCGCAGCCGCGTGCCGGTCCTGGCGATCGCCGCGCACATCCCGCGGGTCGAGATAGGTACGGACTACTTCCAGGAGACGCACCCCACGGCGCTCTTCGCGGAGTGTTCGAGCTACGTCGAGCTGGTGAGCACGCCCGAGCAGTTCGCCACCGTCTTCCAACAGGCACTGCGGCACGCCGTGTCCGAGAGCGGTGTCGCGGTGATCGTGGTGCCGGGCGAGATCTTCTTCGCCGACGCCCCCGCGACCGACGTTCCCGCCGTGCGGGTTCCGCACTCGGCGACGGTGCCCGGCGCCGAGTTCATGGCCGACGCGGTGGCCGCGATCGACGGTGCCGCACGGCCCACGATCCTGGCCGGCGCGGGCTGCGCCGGCGCGCACGACGAGGTGGTCGCCTTCGCCGAGCAGATCAAGGCGCCCGTCGTGCACGCCCTGCGCGGCAAGGAGTGGCTCGAGTACGACAATCCCAACGACGTGGGCCTGACCGGCCTGATCGGCTTCGACTCGGGGTACCGCGCGATCGAGCACTGCGATCTGCTGATCATGCTGGGCACCGACTTCCCCTACCGCGCGTTCCTGCCCGAGGGCGTGCCGGTGGTCCAGGTGGACATCCGGGGCGAGAACATCGGCCGCCGGGTCACGGTGACGCACCCGCTGGTGGGCACGGTCAAGGAGACGGTCGCGACGCTGTCGCGGCTGGTGCAGCGCAGGTACGACGACGACTTCCTCACGAAGATGGTGGGGCACTACAACCGTCGCCGCGCCCGGCTCGACGACCTCGCTGTCCCGGGGCGGGCCGACGAGACGCCGCTGCATCCGCAGTACGTCGCGGCCACCGTCGACCGCCTCGCCGCGGACGATGCGGTGTTCACGTGCGACGTCGGCACGCCGACGGTCTGGTTCGCGCGGTACGTCCGGATGAACGGGCGCCGCCGGATGCTGGGCTCGTTCAACCACGGCTCCATGGCGAACGCCCTGCCGCAGGCGATCGGCGCGCAATCGATCGACCGGCGCCGGCAGGTGATCGCGTTCTCCGGCGACGGCGGTATCGCAATGCTGCTCGGCGACCTGATCACCTTGCGGCAGTTGAATCTTCCCGTCAAGATCGTCGTCTTCGACAACAGCGCACTGAGCTTCGTCGAGCTGGAGATGAAGCAGGCCGGGCTGGTCAACTTCGGCACCGACCTGCAGAACCCAGACTTCGCCGCGATCGCCGAGGCCACGGGTGTGCGGGGCTTCCGAGTGGACTGCACGGGCGACCTGGAGGCGGCTGTCGGCGCCGCACTCGCGCACGACGGTCCCGCGCTGATCGACGTCACCGTCGCCCGTCAGGAGCTGTCCATGCCACCCAAGGTGACGCTGGCGCAGATGAAGGGCTTCACCCTGTACGCGACCCGGACCATCCTGTCCGGGCGTGGGGACGAGATCGTCGAGCTCGCGAAGACCAACCTGCGGGAGATCGCCGACCTGTAGCACCTCTTCGGAGGTCCCCGTCCCTGCGCTGCGTCGCAGTCCCCAGCTCAGATCGCACGTTCGATCGGGAATGGGGCATGGCGTGGGGGAGGCGACCTGCGCTGGTGGAGCCTCGCCTGACGTGACCGGTGCATGTACGTGGCCTGTGCATGTATCCGAGCACGCCGGCAATCGCCCGTCCGCGCCGGTCCTTCAGCCGCGACACGCCATCAGCCGGTCCGCGCGGCGGGCCTCGGTGTCCGAGGACAGGGCGGTCGCTTACCGACGGTGCAGACGCTGACCGACGGTGCAGACGCTGACCGACAAGCGCCCCCCGATAGGCGTCTCGACGTTCCGTGGGCCGCCGCACGGTCGGTAAGCGTCTGAAGGCCCGGCCGGCGCGCCACGACAGCCGATCACAGATGCCGGTGACATCAGAGGCGAAACACGCTACGACGGCTGTGCAGCGGTGGTCAGCGGAGCCGCCGGTCGATCACCTCGCGGGGAAACTGTTGGGGTGTCGGATAGGTGACGAGGACCCGGATGTTGTCGGGATCCAGGCCGTCCACGAAACTGACCCCGTCCAGTGTGTTCGAGTACGTGCTGGGGTAGCGGGTGCGCAGCCGTTGCTCGATGGCGTGCAGTTCCTCGGGGCTGTCGGCGGACCAGATGATCTGCTCGACGCCGATATCGTCGATCTCGCGGATCCGGCCCGCGTTGTGCGTGCGGAGATAGATCTGGAAGCCGTCCGGCGCCAACAACAGTGCCGCGTCCGGCTCGCGGATCGCGACGGTACACCCGAATACGCCGCGGTAGAAGTCCACCGATCGCTCCAGGTCGGCCACTCGCATCAGACACGATGCGATTCGCGCTGCACTCATCTCGTCATCTCTCCTCGGGGGCCGGTATCTCGGACGGTCTCGACGCCCACCGGGTCGTCCGGTTCGCCGTCAGGAGCGTCGATGTCCCGGTCGGCGCGGCTGCGCAGGTAGGAGTCGAACCTCTCCTTCCAGGCCGCGGCGTGCGCCCGGGCGATGTCGGTGAGGACACCGTCGAGATCGAACAGACAGGCCTGTATCGACGTCGGCAACCGGACGGCCGAGGCACGCGCATGGGAAGGCACCGTCGATCTCCTCCCTGACGGGACTGATCTCCCGCAGCGTAGCACCGCGAACCGCCGGGTCCGGGAAGGACAACCCGCGGCGGCCGCCGACCTCCGACGATCGACGTGGGTTCCGGATCGGGGCGGAATTAGCAGAATTCCGGTTGCGCGGTGTGTCGCTGCGCCGGATTCGTTGTTCGCTGTGAATAAGGTTGATGCGGCGAATCAATGAGGCTCGAAATCACGGCAGTCGTCCGGCTCGGTCGCCACCGGTCCGGCGTCCTGACCGGAAGGAGCGGTTATGACCACCAACCTGGCCATCGACTACGGATCCGGGGTGTCGGACGCGTGGCGATCGATCGCGACGTTCGTCCCGAAGCTCGTCGCGTTCCTGGTGATCCTCGTGATCGGCTGGATCGTCGCGAAGATCCTGGCGCGCATCGTGACCGTGATCCTGGGGCGACTCGGTCTGGATCGGCTGGTCGCACGGAGCGGCGTCGGGGATGCCTTGGTTCGCAGCAACTACGACGCCGCCCGGCTGCTGGCGAAGGTGGTGTACTACGCGGTCCTGTTGATCGCGCTGCAACTCGCGATCGGCGTCTTCGGTCCGAATCCCGTGGGCGACATACTCACCAAGATCGTGGCGTGGCTGCCGAAGCTGTTCATCGCCATCCTGATCATCGTGATCGTCGCCGCTATCGCGCGGGCGGTGAAGGACCTGGTGCGCGGCGCGCTCGGTGGCGCCTCGTACGGGCCGGCCCTTGCCACCCTCGCGTCGCTTCTGATCTGGGGCGCGGGAATCGTGGCGGCGCTCAACCAGATCGGCGTCGCCACCACCGTCACCACCCCCGTCCTGATCACGGTGCTCGCTACCATCGGTGGTATCGCGATCGTGGGTGTCGGAGGCGGCCTGGTGCGGCCGATGCAGGCGCGGTGGGACGACTGGCTGAGCAAGGCCGAGCAGGAGATCCCGGCCCGGCGTGCCGAGCGCGCCGCCGCCGGGCCCGCGCCGGCCGACGACGGTGGCGGGCGGCACGCCGGCTTCGCATCGCAACCGGAACCCGGTGCGCCGCAGGGATACGGACCGGGGTATCGGGGGCCGGAGGGTTACAGTGCGCCGCAGGGATACCCCGCGCCGCAGGGCTACCCGGATCCCGCGGGCCGTTCCGCGCCCGACGGTGGCGGCGAGGCACCGTCCTCGCCCGCGACCGTGGCGATGCCCGTCCAGCCCCGCACTCCTGCGCCGCAGGGACCGTCGTACCGCCCGGGGCCGGGGCCGGTGTCGCCGCAGCACCCCGGCCCGACGCAGGCCCCGTTCGGTCAGTACGGCGAGCGACCGCCGTACGAGCCGCCGCGGCCCAGCCGCCCGCGGCACGGCGGGCCCCAGCAATCGGGCTGGGACCTCCCGCCGGGCACCGATCCCGGACGCCGCGAGTAAGGCGTCCGAGGCTCAGGCCAGGGCGGTGGCGAGGGTGTCCAGGCCCATGCCGCCGAGCGCCAGTGCGTCCGAGTGGAACTCGCGGAGCGTCGCGGCCGGACGCGCCGTGAGATACGCGTCGCGCGTGCGTTCCCACACCCGTTGGCCCACCGCGTACGACGGTGCCTGGCCCGGCCAGCCGAGGTAGCGGTGCAGCTCGAAGCGCAGCACCTGCCGGTCCATCGCGCAGTGGTGCGTGAGGAACTCCCACGCCTTCTCGTACGTCCAGGCGCCACCGCCGATCTCGTCGGGGGCGGGCAGCCCGCAGTGCACGCCGATGTCGAGGACCACGCGGGCGGCGCGCAGCCGCTGCGAGTCGAGCATGCCCATGCGCTCGCCGGGATCGTCGAGGAAGCCGAGGTCGGCCATGAGACGCTCGGCGTACAGCGCCCAGCCCTCGCCGTGCCCGGACGTGAACGAGAACAGCGTGCGCCACCGGTTCAGCAGCGGCGACACCACCGACTCTCCGATCTGCAGGTGATGTCCCGGCACCCCCTCGTGGTACACGGTGGTGGTCTCCTGCCACGTGTGAAAGGTGTCCTGCCCCTTCGGAACCGCCCACCACATCGTGCCCGGACGGCTGAGGTCGGCGGACGGCCCCGTGTAGTAGATCCCGCCCGACCCCGACGGCGCGATCCGGCAGGCCAGCCGCGTCAGTCCGGCGGGGATGTCGAAATGTGCACCGGCCAGCGCGGATACGGCTGCATCGGACTTGTCCTGCATCCAGCCCCGCAACGCGTCTGTACCACGCAGGGTGTACCGCTCCTCGGCGTCGAGTCGGATCAGGGCCTGGGCCACCGCATCCGGGCCGTCGAGGTCGGGATACAGCTCGCGCGCGACGGCCGACTGCTCGCCGACGATGGCGGACAGCCGCTCCTGGCCCCAGGCGTAGGTCTCCTCCAGGTCGATCACGGTGCCGAGAAACGCGCGGGAGTACAGGGGATACGCGTCCCGGCCCACGCCGAGCCCGCCGGGCGCATCGAATCCGACCGCCACGGGGGCGATCCGGGCGTCGAGGAACGCCGCGAACCGCCGGAACGCCCCGCGTACGTCGTCGGCGAGCCCGTCGGGCGCCGACGCGACCCGGCTCAGGTGGGCGGCGACGGTGTCGGCCGCCTCCACCGCCTGCGTGCGACACTGCTCCACCTGCAGCCGTGGGAACGGCCACGCCGCATCGCCGTCGGGTGCGGCACGGGCGCGATGATCGTCGGGCCGATCGGCAAGGCGGTGGCCAAGAACGCCAAGGCCGACCTGGAGAGCTCGCT
>NZ_BAABFR010000077.1:0-24624 GCF_039541155.1 Tsukamurella soli | reverse complement strand
TGGAAACCCGGGGCGGTCGCGGTGACCGCCACCGTCCCCGGCTCGAGACCGAGCACCCGGAACGAACCGTCCGACTCGGCCTGGCTGCGGGCCACCACGACACCCGTCTGGTCGGTCACCATCAGCAACGCGGGGACCGGGCCGTCGTCGGTGTGCACCCGGCCGGCCAGGACGGTGCCGGACTCGAGCTCGAAGTCGCGGGTGACCACGTGCCCCTCGGGGACGCGGACCGTCTGCGCCTGCGGCCCGAAACCGGGCGCGGTGGCGATCGCCGTGTACACACCGGACACCAGCGCGGCGATGGCGTACCGGCCCTCGCCGGTCACGCCGGCGCGGGCGACCTGGATGCCCGTCGCGTCCGTGACCGCCACCGTCGCACCCGGCACGGCGCCGCCGGTCAGGTCCAGGACGCGGCCCTCGATCGACCGCGGCCCGGTGACCTCGGCCACCGGCGCGGCAGGAGCCGACACCGTCGGCACAGCCGGAGTGGACACCGTCGGTGCGGCGGCCAGGGCCTCCTCGCCCTCGTTGACGGTCGGCGGGACGTCGACGGCCTCGGCGGTCGTCGGCAGCTTGCCGCCGCGGATGACCAGACCCGCCAGCAACCCGCCGATCGCGAAGATCGCCGCGGCCCACCAGAACGCGGTGGTGTAGCTGTGCACCGCGGCCAGTGCCGCGAGCTGCTTGGGTGCGGTGGTCCGGGCGTGCGACGAGGCCCACGCGGTGGCCGCGCTGGACGCGATCGTCGACAGTAGGGCCGTGCCCACCGAGCCGCCGACCTGCTGCATGGTGTTGACGGTGGCCGAGGCGACGCCGGCGTCCTCGGGGGACACACCGGAGATCGCTCCCTGCATCGACGGCGCCATCGACATGCCGATGCCGAGGCCGATCACCAGCAGGCCGGGCAGGATGTCGGACGCGTAGTGCGACGAGTCGGTGAGCTGGGTGAGCAGTACCATCCCGCCGGCGGCGACGAGCATGCCGATGGCGATCATCCACCGCGGGCCGAAGCGGGGCAGCAGCACGGTGGTCGCCACCGTCGAGCCGACGATGAGCACACCGATCATCGGCAGGAACGCCAGGCCGGTGCTGATCGGGGTGAAGCCCAGGTTCTGCTGCAGGTAGTAGGTGAGGAACAGGAAGATGCCGAACATGCCGATGCCTGCGATGAACACCGCGAGGTACGAGCCGCCGCGGGTGCGGTCGAGGATCACGCGCAGCGGCAGCAGGGCGTGCTTCGTGTGGGCCTGGAGCCAGACGAACGCCGCCAGCAGGACCGCGCCGGCCACCAGCCAGCAGATCGTGGCCCAGTTGCCCCAACCGTTGGTCTCGGCGTTGGAGAAGCCGTAGACGATCGAGAACAGGGCCGCCGACACCGTCACCACACCGGGGATGTCGAGCCGCGGGCGGTGCTCCGCCTTGTGGTCGCTGAGGAACAGCATCGCCCCCACGAGGGCGATCGCTGCGATCGCCAGGTTGACGTACAGGCACCAGCGCCAGTCGGCCCACTCGGTGAGCATGCCGCCGAGCAGCAGGCCGAGCGCGCCGCCGCCGCCCGCGATCGCGCCGAAGATGCCGAACGCACGGGCGCGCTCCGAGGGGTCGGTGAACGTGGTGGTGAGCAGCGCGAGCGCAGCGGGCGCGAGGAGAGCGCCGAACAGGCCCTGGCCGGCGCGGGCGGTCACCAGCATGTCGAAGTTCACCGCGGCGCCGCCGAGCGCCGACATGCCGGCGAAGCCGACCAGGCCGATGATCAGCGTCGTCCTGCGGCCGACGAGGTCGGACAGCCGGCCACCCAGCAGCAGCAGTGAGCCGAACGCCAGCGCGTAGGCGGTGACGATCCACTGCCGGTCGGCGTTGTCGAAGCCCAGCGAGGACTGTGCGTGGGGCAGAGCGATGTTCACGATGGTCGCGTCCAGCACCACCATCAGTTGGGCGAGGGCGAGGACGCCGAGGACGACCCAGCGCAGGCGGTGGCTGCGCTGCGCGGCCGTCTCTTCCGCCTCTTCTGCGGGCTCGGAGTCGAGCTCGCGGGTGAGAGTGCTCATGGTTTCTCCGTTATCGAGTGGTCTCGCTATCGGAGGCTATTCCTCCGGTTACTGGATGACAGTAGCACGAAGTGGAGATACTTGCTCCGGTTGATATGCTGTGACTATGACCACGATAGATCCAGCACCTGCCGCTCGCCCGTTGCGCGCCGACGCGGCGCGCAACCGGCGGCGCATCGTCGTGGCCGCTCGTGAGCTGTTCGCCGAGCGTGGCCTCGACGTGACCCTCGACGATGTCGCCGCGCACGCCGGGGTCGGAGTGGGCACGGTGTACCGGCGGTTCGCGAACCGGGACGAGCTGGTCGAGGCGGTGTTCGTCGACCACATCCGGGAGGTGACGGAGCGGATCGAATCGGACATCGCCGACGTCGGGCCGTGGGATGCACTCGCGCTGCTGCTCAACGCGGTGGGGGAGTTCGTGGCCGACGACCGCGGGCTTGCGACCCTGCTCACGAGCGTCGACCACTCTGCGCCCGTGCTGGAGGAGGCCAAGCAGGCCGTGTCGCGGCTGGTCGAGGGCGTGTACGGCCGCGCCCGCGAGGCCGGCGTGATCCGCGACGAGCTGGTGGAGACGGACTTCTTCGGCATCGTGTGCATGATCTCCGCGATCAGCGAGGCGACCGAGTCGGTGGCACCCGGTGCGTGGCGCCGGTACATGGAGCTGCTGCTGGACGGTATCCGCGCCGACGGCCCGCGCGTGCCGCTCGCCGTGCCGGCGCTCACCGCCGAGCAGATCCAGGAGCTGGACAGCCGCAAGCACGTGCGGCACTGACCCGCTCGGACGACCTGCTCAGGTGAGGTGGTCGAACCGGCCGCCGACCCAGTCGATGTGGCGCCGCGCGGACGCCTCGATGATCGCGCTCGCGTCCGGTCCGGTGGACCGGCCGAAGTTGTTGTATGCGACGTCGATCTCGTAGCGGGACAGGCGATCCGCGATGCGGCGGACCACCGCTCCCGAGAGTGGGATCATCGTCGGGTAGCCGCGCAGGAACGCGACATGGCCGTCGGGGACCACCATCACCCCGTCGCCGCCCAGCAGCACCGATGGGCGCCCGTCGCCGGCAGGGCGATACGCCACGGCACTGCCGGGGAAGTGCCCGCCGATCACGTCCAGCGTGATCCCCGGCAGCACCTCGAACGGCTCCGACCACAGCCGCAGCGCAGGCGGCCGGATCCCGAGCCAGCCCGCGTCGGCGGCCGAGACCCACACGGGCGCACCGTCGAACGCCGCGCTCCACGCCGACTGGGCGCCGAACATGTGCGGATGGCTGCTCGTGATCGCGGCGATCCCGCCCAGCGCGCGCACGGCATCGACCGCGGCCTCGTCGACGAACCCGGGAACGTCGAACAGGAGGTTGCCCGAGGCGGATTCGATGAGTATCCCGGTCTGGCCGATGCCGACGCCGCGCGCCGTCAGGCCCCAGATGCCCGGGCCCAGCTCGGTCACCTCGATGTGATGCCCCGCGGCGTGCAGCTCGGAGGCCGTGACCCAGCGCTGCCCGCCCGCGGGGATGTACTGGCGCTCGTCGGCGCATATCGGGCAGACGATGGGCGGTGCGGCGTCGCCCGGGTATTCGACGGCACATCCGGTGCAGATCCACGGCTCGGTCATGAGTCCATGTAACAACCTCGACCGGAGTCGGGGTCAAGGGCCGATCACGACACCGGCCGTACTATCTCCAGCGCGACCTCGCTCACCGTGACGAATCCGAGCGCGTGGTACATCCGCTGCGCGGGGTTGTCGGCGCCGGTGTGCAGGAACGGTTGCTCGCCGCGGGCCCGGACCCCCGCGCCCACCGCCCGCATCAGGCGTGTGGCGATACCTCGGCCGCGCGCTTCCGGCGCCGTGCAGACCGCGCTGATCTCCGTCCAGCCGCCCGGGCGCATGCGCTCGCCGGCCATCGCGACCAGCGCACCGCCGGCGCCCCGGACGCCCAGGTACGTGCCCAGCTCGATGGTGCGCGGCAGGAACGGCCCGGGCTCGGTGCGCCGCACCAGGGCGGTCATCTCCGGGACATCGGCGGCGGTCAGCGCGACGACGGTGCCGTCGCCCGGCTCGGTCTCGAAGGCTTCGCCGGACAGCTGCACCAGGCCGATCGTCTCGACCACGCGCCAGCCCGCGGGCAGCGGGGTCCGACGGTCGCGCAGCAACACTGTGGCGTCGCGCCCGGCCAGCGCGGCGGCGTCGGCGTAGTCGTCGGCCGTCAGCTCCGCCGGATGCCCGTAGAACACGGAGACGTCGGGCTGATACCGCGTGATCCGCCCACGGGTCTGCGCGAAGCGGGACTGGATGCCCGTCAACGAGTTCCGGATCGGGTCGGTGAGTGGCGCGGTATCGGTCACGGCACCCAGCCTGGCACGGCGGCGCGGCGGGGCCGCCTCGGGGCCGGCGCAGCGGGTTGTCGATGGGGCGCTGAGCGGACCATCGGCAACCCGCTGCGTGCGCCTACTCCGCGCCGCCGATCCCGGAGCCCGCGAAGTCCTCCGGCGAGTACGCACGCGGCTCGACCAACACCATCCAGTTGCCCGAGTTGTCGCGCATCAGGGCCTCGACCCCGTAGGGCCGCTCCTCGGGGGTCTGGATGAACTCGACGCCCTTCGCGCGCAGGTCCTCGTAGGTGGCACGACAGTCGTCGACCTGGAGGCCGAGGCCGGGGAGGCCGCCGGCGGCCTGCGCTCGCTGGAACGCGCCGATCAGGTCGTCGGACAGGGGCTTCGACGGTGTCGTCAGGTGCACCTGGATCTCGGGCTGGTTCGGGTGGACCACGGTGCACCACCGGAAGTCCGGACCCAGCTGGAGGTCGTCCTTGGCCTCGAAGCCGAGGACGTCGGTATAGAACGTCAGCGACTCGTCGATGTCGCGGACGAAGACGGACAGGAGGGAGATGTTGGTGATCATGCCGACGACGCTAGCCGGGCCCGCCGCCGTCGGGCTTCTCCTGGATTGCGGGCTTCGGATGGCGCCTCGTGCGGACGCCCGGTGGATGGGCGTGGTCAGTGGTCCCGAACCCGTCCTGTACGTCGCGAACTAGCGAAAGTCATTACTTCTGCATCGATTTCGCAGTTGCGACTTCGGCCGCGGAGAATACTTCGAATGGTGTATTACTGGGCGTTCGTGCTCGCTGTCCATGAGGGGGTCTCATGTCTCGGAATGCAACCGCTGCGATGTCGAGTCGTCCGTGACGGCGAGGATGAACGCGGGGATGAAGGGGCTGGGGGCCGCGGCAGCGCAGCCGGTGAAGTGGGCCATCGGCACACAGGGCGGCCGACCCCGGCTGACGAGAGCGATCTGGATCGCCCTACCGATCTGGGTGATCATTTGGCTCTCCGCCCGCCTGGCCGTCCCGCCCGGCCCCACCGAGTTCGGATACTGGGTGGTCGACTACCGGTTCGGATTCGTCCGGCGGGGCATGGCGGGCGAAATCGCGGATGCGCTCGGCCCGCACGGCTACGCGATCCTTCCCTGGGTATGTATCGCCGTATTCCTCGCGGCGATCGCCGCGATGGCTCGGGCGATCTTCACGTACCGGGGCGTAGATCCCGCGGTCAGAAACGGACTCGCGATCGTATTCATCCTGCTGCCCTGCTCGACGCTGTACGGGCTGATGAACGCTCGCCCGGAGCTCCTCGGCGCCGCCCTGTCGATCACCTCGACGCTGATACTGCGCAGGACGCAGACCTACTCCAGGGCGCTGGTCACATCCGCGGGAATCGGGATCGTCACGCTGTTCCTGACCCTCGTGCACGAAGCCATAGCGCTCGAGTTCTCGCTGGGGTTCGTACTGTCGTTCACTGTCTGGGCGGTGCGTCACGACCAGAGCTACCGACGGCTGCTCGGCCTACTGTCCGCGGCCTGCCTACCGGGGATTCTGGTCGCCCTGTACTTCTCGGCGACGGCGGGAGCCACCCGTGTGGCCGAGCGGTTCTGCGCGATCGGTCCGGCCGGACGGTGGCGAACCCCCATGCTTCCCGGCGGGAGCGGAGATCTCAGGGTGTGGACGTGCCGACTGTCCACGCAGAGCCTGGATCTGAATGCGAGTCAGGCCGTGCAGATCGTCTGGACGGACCGTGGGTGGATCGCGCTGGGGGGCTCGTTGGGGATCGTCGCCCTGGCGGTCGTCGTGTTCGCGCTCAGATCCACGGACGCCACCCGCGTTCCCTGGGACTCGATCCGGCCCCGTCACTGGGTACTGGCATCAGCGGCGGCAGCGCTCTACCTACCCGTGTTCGCCACGACCGTGGACACCACTCGGTGGTTCGTGTTGATCGCGTTCGACGTCGCGGTCGGTTACGTGTCGGCGTTCCTGATCACGGGGGCGGAGGCCGGTCACACGGTCCCGTCCGCACCGAGGTTCGTGCGCATCGCGATCCTGGTGCTGCTGGTCTTCCCACCGCTTCCCGCCAGCGTGGTGCCGTTACACCCGGCGGACCTCGGCGGCGCGCCCGTCAGCTCCCGCCGACCCGGCTAGCCGGGTCGGCGGGTCACCGTCGGGCTCGCAGGGTGCGGGCTCGGGCCGGCGCTCGGCCAGCCCCGCCATGAAGAGGTAGCAGCCCGGGATCCGCGGGGCCCCGTCGGTGTACCGGCCGCGGAACTCGGACGGGCTCTCGCCCACCAGGTCACGGAACCGGTTCGAGAACGACCCCAGGCTCGCGAATCCCACCGCCATGCACACCTCGGTCACCGTGAGGTTGGTGGCCCGCAACAGGTCCTGCGCACGCTCGATCCGGCGGCGCGACAGGTGCTCGGCGGGTGACATGCCGTACGTGGCCGTGAACAGCCGCTGGAAGTGGAACTTGCTGATCCCGGCGACTGCGGCGAGGGTCTCGAGATCGAGCGGATCCCGGTAGTGCCGGTCCGCGTGGTCATGGGCCCGGCGGAGGTGGACGAGCACGTCGTCGGGTGCGCGCACCGGCATGGATACCAGTATTGCAGCGCGCAATAGGGCAATGCGCGTGGGTACATCCCGCGCACCGCCTACCATCGGCGGCATGGATGCCAAGTCGATAGTCTCCGCGCCCGTGCGCGTCGCCTTCGCGACCGCCGGGGCGGCGATGTCAGCGGTGGAGGGCGGCATGGCCGTCGCCCGGTTCGCGGTGCAGAACGTCGAGGCCGAGGTGAACTCCGCGTTGCACGTCGATACCGCCGGAGCCGCCGCCATCACCCCGGTGCAACTGCTGCAGCGGCTCGCGTCCCTGCTCGAGCCCGACCGCCCCATCGGCATCGCCATCGCGCGCGGCGGCCCGCTGGACAGGGTGCTGCACCCGGGCGGCGTCGTCGACCGGCTCACGGCGCCCGACGGCCTGCTCGAGAAGCTCACCGCGCCGGGCGGCCTGCTGGACCAGTTGTCCCGCGACGACGGCATCGTCAACCGGCTGACCAGCACCGGCGGCCCGCTGGACCGGCTGACCCGCGAGGGCGGCGTCGTCGACCAGATCACCGAGAGTGAGGGCGTGCTCGAGCGGCTGACGTCCGAGGGCGGTGTGCTGGACAAGCTCACCGCACCCGACGGCGTGCTCGAGAAGCTGATGGCCAAGGACGGCGTGCTGGACAAGCTCACCGCTACCGACGGTGTCCTCGACAAGCTGGCCCGCAAGGACGGCATCCTGGACAAGCTCACGATCGAGGGCGGTGTCTTCGACCGGGCCGTGGAGGACGGCGGGCTGATCGACCAGCTGATCGGCGAGGGTGGCGCGATCGAGCGCGCGATCGCCCCCGGCGGCCCCCTCGACGCGGTCACCCGGCTGACCGACGTGATGGGCGAGCTGTCCCCCAACATCGATCACATGAACGGCGCGGTCGCCGAGCTGAACGACGCCGTCACGCTGATGACCGCTGCCGTCGCGCCGATGAGCGATCTGGTCAACCGGTTGCCGAAGCGGATCCTGCGCGGCAGAGAGGGACGCGGGCACAGCGGGCAGGCCGACACCCACAGCCTCGCCGCCGGGCGTGCCGAGCGGCTGTCGGACGCGGCGGACGACGACGAGCCGTCGAGCTGACACCGGGGGCGCGGCACCGTCCGGTGACGGGCGGGCGGCGCGCGGGGGAACACCGGGCGACGGGCGGGCAACGGGTCTGACCCGGCCGGGACGGCGGTGTGAATCCATGCCGAACTGTGTTGGAACATCGGCGTTCCCGGGTTCCGTGGCCGCGTGTGCGTGGCTACCTTCGGGCCATGAGGATCACTGTGCTGGGTACGGGGTACCTGGGGGCGACGCACGCGGCATGCATGGCCGAGCTGGGCCACGACGTGCTCGGCGTCGACGTCGACGCGAGCAAGGTGGGCGCACTCTCCGAGGGCAAGGTCCCATTCCACGAGCCGGGTCTGCCGGCCGTTCTGAGGCGCAACGTCGAGGCCGGCAGGCTGCGGTTCACCACCTCCTACGAGGAGGCCGCCGAGTTCGGTGAGGTGCACTTCATCGCCGTCGGAACGCCGCAGCGCAAGGGCGAGTTCGCTGCCGATCTGAAGTACGTGAACTCCGTGGTCGACTCACTGGTGCCGCACCTGCGCGGCGACACCGTCATCCTCGGTAAGTCGACGGTCCCGGTGGGCACCACCGATCTGCTGCGCGCGCGGGCGCGTGGATTGACCGGGCACACCGTCGAATTCGCGTGGAACCCGGAGTTCCTCCGCGAGGGCCACGCGGTCGTCGACACGCTCGAGCCGGACCGTCTGGTGCTGGGCGTCGAGGAGGGCGGCCGCGCTGAGGAGGTGGCACGGCAGGTGTACGCGCCGATGCTCGCCCGGGACACCCCGTTCTTCGTGACCGACACCGCCACCGCGGAGCTGGTGAAGGTCTCCGCGAACGCCTTCCTGGCGACCAAGATCTCGTTCATCAACGCCGTCGCCGAGGTGTGTGAGGCGGCCGGCGCCGACGTGGTGGCCCTCGCCGACGCGATCGGCGTGGACAGCCGTATCGGCCGCCGGTTCCTGGGTGCCGGAGTGGGTTTCGGTGGTGGGTGCCTGCCGAAGGACATCCGTGCGTTCATGGCCCGCTCCGGCGAGCTGGGCGCCGGGCACATGCACGGGCTGCTGCGCGAGGTGGATGCGATCAACATGGGCCGCCGCACCCGGATGGTCGACGTCGCGCGCGATGCGTGCGGCACACTGCTGGGCGCCAAGGTCGCCGTGCTCGGCTGTGCGTTCAAGCCCGACTCCGACGACGTGCGGGACTCGCCGGCGCTCAACATCGCCGGGCAGATCCAGCTGCAGGGCGCCGCGGTGAGCGTGTACGACCCTGAGGCCATGGATAATTCGCGTCGCCTGTTCCCGACGCTCGACTACGCGACGACCGCGCTGGAGGCGTGCGAGGGGGCCGACGCGGTGCTGGTGCTGACCGAGTGGCGCCAGTTCCGGGAGCTCGCGCCTGCGGCGGTCGGCGCCGTGGCCCGCGGCCGCACCTTGATCGACGGCCGGAACTGCATGCCCCGCGGCGAGTGGGAGGCCGCGGGCTGGACCTACCGCACGTAACATGTGCACCCTTCCGTCGGCCGCCCAGGGTGGCTGCCGCGGCCGCCTGGCCGACGGAAGGGTGCACATGTTGAGGAGGGCGGGCGACGGAAGGGTGCACATGTTGAGGAGGGCGGGCGACGGGGACGTCCCCGGCGGGGTGACAGCGCTGATGAACGCGATCTCGATCTGCGCGTGCGGTCAGACGGCGTGGGCGCGGAACTCGGCGGACAGTGCCTGGGCGACCTGCTGCAGCAGCGGGACGATGTGCTGCGCGCAGTCCGCGGTGACGCGGGTCGCAGGCCCGGAGATGGAGATGGCGGTCGGCGTCGGCGCGTCGGGCACCGCCACCGAGAAGCATCGCACTCCGATCTCCTGCTCACCCTCATCGATCGCGAAACCGCGCTGCCGGACGAGGTCGAGGTCCGCGATGAGAGCTTCGGGGTCGGTCATGGTGTTGGCGGTCTGGGCAGGCATTCCGCTGCGTGCCAGTATTCGCCGAACCTGATCGTCCGCGAGTTGGGCGAGCAACGCCTTGCCCACCCCCGTGCAGTGGGGATGCACCCGCCGACCGACCTCTGTGAACGTGCGCATGGAGTGCTCGGATGGCACCTGGGCGACATACACGGCTGTGATGCCGTCGAGTTGCGCCATGTTCGCCGTCTCGCCCGTGGCCGTCACCAACTCCGCGAGGTACGGGCGCGACCACGACCCGACCAGTTGAGCGGCGCCGTCACCGAGCCTGATGAGCCTGGCCCCCAAGGAGTATCGACGCGAAGGCAGCTGACGTACATAACCGAGATCGACGAGGGTCCGCGTCAGCCGGTGGATGGTCGGCACGGGCAACCCCGACGCCTCGGCGAGCGCGCTGATCCCGATCGCGCCGCTTGCGGAGGCCATGATCTCGAGCACATCGAACGCTCGCCTGACCGACTGAACGCCACCTCCCGGCGCAGTCGGATCCGCCATCGCTCCTCCAGTGTTCATCTCAGCCGATGTGCTGCATAGACCCCGTTATTCTTTCACAAGACGGGAACTTCGCAGCGTATGCAGAGAAGGGGCGTAGCGAACCGGCGGGAGGCCGACGAGGCCGGTCAGTGTGGCGGCCAGTTCGTGAAGGTCTTGGGTCGCGGTGGGGCATAGGTGCGGATCTTGGAGGTCGACAACCCCAGTCGCACCAGCGACTCGGCGATCGTCACCGCGCTGGCGACGCCGTCCACGACGGGGACGCCGACCCGGCTGCGGATGGCGGAGTCGAGTCCGGCCATACCCCCGCATCCCAGCACGATGACTTCGGCATCGTCCTCGACGACCGCCAGCCGGGCCTGCTCCACAATGCTCTCGACCGCGCGTTGCGGCTCCTGCTCGAGCTCGAGCACCGCGAGACCGCTCGCCCGGACCGAGGCGCAGCGCGCCCGCAGGCCGGCCACCAGGAGCCGGTCCTCGATGAGCGGGACGGCCCGGTCGAGTGTCGTCACCACGGAGTAGGTGTGGCCGAGGAACATCGCGGTGCTCGCGGCGGCCTCGGTGATGTCGACGACGGGCACGTCCAGCAGTTCCTGCAGCCCCTCACGTCCGTGCTCGCCATAACCCGCTTGGATGACGGCATCGAACCGCTCGGGGTACCTCCGCACGGTCTCCATCACCGCTATGGCAGCGAGGTAGCTCTCGTAGTTGCCTTCCACGGAGTCGGCGCCGAATATCGGCGTGAGCGGCACGATCTCGGTGCCCGGCGCGGCCGCGGCGGCGGCCTGGGCGCCGATCGACTCGGTCATCGATTCGGTGGTGTTGACGTTCACGACGAGAATGCGCATTACAGGTCCTTGTGGTTCGGCGGAGAAGTGTTCAGTGCGGCGGTTGAAACGATTGGGAGGGAACGTCATCCGGTCTGGCTGTGGAGCCGGCCGCACGGTCAGTGGACGCTGGGGACAGCGATCGGCTCACCGGAGACGTCGTCGTAGACGCGCGTGCGGTCTGCCACGGCGAGGAAGATGACAGCGCCGAGCCCGGCACCGACGAACCACGCGAAGGGCGAGAGTGAGCGGAGCGCCGGGACGAAGGCGATCAGCAACGATATCGCCGAGGCCGGGACGAACGCGGCGATCGCCCTCGGGTTGACCCCCGAGCGGTACGCGTAAGCGCCGGACTGGTCCTCGGTGTACAACGCGGGCACGTCGATCCTGGTGCGACGGAGCAGCCAGTAGTCGGCGATGATGATGCCGAACAGGGGGCCGAGCAGTGCGCCGAGTCCCCCGAGGAAGTAGACGATGACGGCGGGGGTGCTGTAGAGGTTCCACGGCAGGATCACGAGACCGATCACGGCGCTGATCAGACCGGCGCGCTTGAAGTTCAGCTTGCGCGGAACCAGGTTCGTCAGTGCGTAGATCGGGGCCACGAAGTTGGCCATCAGGTTCACCGCGACCGTCAGCACCAGCAGTGCGAGCGATGCGATCACGAGCAGCGCGGTGTCAGGGATCTCCTTGACGATGTCTGCCGGGCTCTCGATGACGTGACCGTTGATCCGGAACTGCGCGCCGGCCATGACGACCACGATGACTCCGAAGAACAGGACGTTGATGGGAATGCCCCAGAAGTTGCCCAGCGCGATCGACCGCTTAGACCTGGACGCCCGCGTGAAGTCGCAGAAGTTGAGCACGAACGTCGCGTAGATGGAGACCCACAGCGCGCCGCCGGCGAAGATCTCGTGCCACATCGACGCGCCGGTGAGGCGATGGTTGGTGGACCACGCGATAGAACCGCCCGCCTTGGTGAGGATCCATACGGCGAGTGCCGCCATGGTGATCAGGATGACGGGACCGGCCCACGCCTCGTACTTGCGGATCGTGTCCATGCCGTGTTGGACGATGTACGTCTGAACGAGCCATAGGGCGCCGAAGGTAAGCCAGCCGAGGGTCGACAGACCGAGGATGGAGTTGTGGTCGAGCCTGTCGAGTCCGGGCACCACGGCGATGAGCAGGACGCGCAGCACCAGTGAGGCGAGATAGGTCTGGATCCCGAACCAGACCACGGCGACGCCGCCGCGGATCAGTGCGGGCAACTGCGCGCCACGGACGCCGAAGGCGATGCGACACATCACCGGGAACGGTACGCCCGTCTTGAATCCCATATATCCGGAGATGGTCAGCAGGACGAACAGCAGTGCCGCGCCGATGCCGAGCGCCAGCAGTATCTGCCAGCCCCCGAGGCCGAGCGCGAACAGACCGAGCGCGAATCCGTAGTTGCCCAGGCTGTGTACGTCGTTCGCCCACAGGGTGAAGATGCTGTAGGCGCTCCAGCGGCGTCCCTCGACCCTCGTCGGCGCCAGATCCTGGTTGTACAGCCGCTCACTGATCGGGGGCAGCCCCGGCTGTCCCGCCGCGCTCGGCGGTCGGTGCAGGATCGGGTCGACGTGCTCGTGATGGTGCCGCTCGGAGGTGCTTGTGTGTGGTTCTGGGGCGCTGGTGGGGTCACCCTGACTGGTGGTGGGCATCGGGACTCCTCGTTTCGGACTGACCGGCTCGGCGGCGATGGAACGGCGACGTGCTCCCTGGCGAGTATCCGCATCGTGGAAGATCCGTATCGCACGGTGAAATTGTGCGCTGTGTTCTGCGTCACGTCAAGGCCCGGTTCGGGCCGCCTCGGTCTGTGCGTCGGCATGTCTCGCGCGGTCGCGCCACGGGAGGAGTGGGGGCCGATGGTGCCGGCCACGCGCTGTGGGTCGGGCCTCTTGACAGCCTCTGATGTGACGGTGTTCACTGGAATCATCCGCAAAGTGGAAAAACATTTCCACTATGCGAGACATAAATGGTCCGACGTCGGTGGGTGTCCGCATTCGACTCTGCTGGCCGACCCGGGATGCCGTGCCGTAGCCCCGGAGCGTCGGTGACCCACCTACTCCGTGACGAGAGGAAGAAATGCCCGAAGTGTTCTGTAATGGAGGTGCGATGCGTGGCGGAGACCTGCATCACAACGTCGCCGACCACACCTTCTTAGGGCCGGCTGTCACGGCGCCGCGTTACCGCTTCTTCTCCGTCCGCGACGACTTTCCTGCGCTGCTCTCCGACGAGGAACTCGGCGGCGCGATCGCGGGGGAGTTGTACGAGGTATCGCTGGACGCGATCCGGACCGACTTCCTTCCGGAGGAGCCTGCGGAACTCCAGCTCGACGTCATCGAGCTCGACGACGGGCGCTCAGTGCTGGCAGTGACGCTGCGCCCCGGTCTCACCGAATCGATCGCCGACGAGCTCATCGAGATCACCCAGGTCGGAGATTGGCGGGCCTACCGGGGACTGCCACACCCGGACTCGGCCACCGCCTGAGCGTTCGACGACGCCCACTCGGACAGTCCCGCAAGGGAATCCGAGCCACATCACGAAGGGAATCACATGGCACCCCGCCGATATACAGTCAACTGCTCCATACTGCTGACCGATCTGCCGCTGCTGCAGCGCCCCCAGGCGGCCCGCGACGCAGGCTTCGACTCAGTCGAGTTCTGGTGGCCCTTCGCCGCTGCCGTCCCCGGTGACGCCGAGGTCGACGCCTTCATCGGCGCGATAGACGATGCAGGCGTTCAGCTGACCGGCCTGAACTTCGCAGCCGGGGACATGCCGGCCGGGGATCGTGGGCTGCTGTCGGACCCCACGCGCTCGCACGAGTTCGTCGACAACGTGGCGGTGGCCGTAGGGATCGGGGAGCGCCTGGGAACCACGGCGTTCAACGCCTTGTACGGCAACCGGCTCGAGGGAGTGGCCCCCGAAGTACAGGACGAGCTGGGGGCGGAGAATCTCGCGCGGGCGGGGCGCGCCGCGGCGCGGATCGGCGCCGTCGTCCTCGTCGAGCCCGTAAGCGGCGCCCCCGCCTACCCCCTCAAGCTCGCGGCGGACGCAGTGTCCGTCATCGACCGCGTCCGCGACCGGTATGACGTCGACGCGCTGCGACTGCTGGCCGACCTCTACCACCTGCGGGTGAACGGTGACGACATCGACGCCGTGATCGACCGGTACGCGGACCGGGTCGGCCACGTGCAGATCGCAGATGCTCCCGGGCGCGGCGAACCCGGTACGGGGAGCCTCGACCTCGATGCCCTCCTCGGTCGACTCGACCGCGCCGGATACACCGGATACGTCGGGTTGGAGTACAAGCCGACCCGCGCGAATACGTTCGACTGGCTTCCCCGCGACCGGCGCGCCGCCGGTGCAGGCGCCTCCTGAGCCGACCCGAACCCGCCAACCAATCACCTATTCTCCGAGGGATACACGCGTGAGCACTATCGCCTTCATTGGTCTCGGCATCATGGGCAGCCCCATGGCCGTCAATCTCGTCCGTGCCGGACACCGAGTGGTCGGATACAACCGCACCCCCGATCGCGCCAAGGATCTCGTCGCCGCCGGAGGCGTTGCGGCCGAGTCGATCGCCGACGCCGTTGCCGGCGCGGACGTGGTCGCGATCATGGTTCCGGACTCGCCCGATGTGCAGGCGGTGCTGACGGGCGAGGACGGTGTCTTCGGCCACGCCGAGCCGGGCACGCTGATCGTCGACTTCTCCAGCATCCGTCCTGACGTGACCGTGCGACTCGCCGAGCAGGCGCACGGGCAGGGCCTCCGGTTGCTCGATGCCCCGGTCTCGGGCGGGGAGCCCGGTGCCGTCAACGGCACGCTCTCGATCATGGTCGGTGGCGCCGCCGAGGACTTCGATGCGGCCGCAGCGGTCTTCGCCGCCGTGGGCAAGACCATCGTGCACGTCGGGCCCAGCGGCTCCGGCCAGACGGTCAAGGCCGCTAACCAGCTGATCGTCGCGGGAAATATCGAGCTCCTCGCCGAGGCGATCGTCTTCCTCGAGGCGTACGGGGTGGACACCGCCGCAGCGGTACGGGTGCTCGGTGGCGGGCTGGCCGGTTCCGCCGTCCTCGACCAGAAGGCGCAGAAGATGCTCGACCGTTCCTTTGCGCCCGGCTTCCGCATCGCCCTGCACCACAAGGACCTCGGCATCGTCACCGCCGCGGCGCGCGAGGCCGGCGTGGTCACCCCGCTCGGCGGGCTCGTAGCGCAACTGATGGCCTCGGCCCGCGCCAACGGCGACGGCGGACTCGACCACTCGGGCCTGCTGAAAGGCGTCGAGCGCCTGTCCGGCCGCAACCTGAACTGACCCACTCACCCAAGCCCACATCGAAACTATTGGAGACGAGAATGCCTCGAATGCGCGCGGTCGACGCGGCCGTGAAGATCCTCGAACTGGAAGGCGCCACACAGGCATTCGGCCTGCCCGGCGCCGCGATCAACCCGTTCTACGCAGCGATGCGTGACCACGGCGGGATCCGGCACGTCCTCGCCCGGCATGTCGAGGGAGCGTCCCACATGGCCGAGGGCTACACCCGTGCCCGGGCCGGAAACATCGGAGTATGCATCGGCACCTCGGGGCCGGCCGGCACCGACATGATCACCGGGTTGTACTCGGCGATGGCGGACTCGATCCCCATCCTCGCGATCACCGGACAGGCGCCGGTCGCACGCCTACACAAGGAAGACTTCCAGGCCGTCGACATCGCGGCGATCGCGGCGCCGGTCACCAAGAAGGCGACCACCGTCCTCGAGCCGGCACAGGTGCCGGGTGTCTTTCAGGAGGCGTTCGGGCTGATGCGTTCGGGCCGGCCCGGTCCGGTTCTGATCGACCTGCCGATCGACGTTCAGCTCGCCGAGATCGAGTTCGACCCCGACACGTATACCCCGCTGCCGGCGTACAAGCCCGAGGCGTCTCGCGCCCAGGTCGAGAAGATCCTGGACATGCTGGCCACTGCCGAGCGTCCGCTGATCGTCGCCGGTGGCGGGATCATCAACGCGGATGCCTCCGACCTGCTGGTCGAGCTGGCGGAGCTGCTCGACATCCCGGTGGTGCCGACGTTGATGGCGTGGGGATCGATTCCGGACGACCATCGGCTCGCGGCCGGAATGGTGGGGCTGCAGACGGCGACTCGGTACGGCAACGCGACGATGCTGGCGTCCGACTTCGTGCTGGGCATCGGCAACCGGTGGGCGAACCGGCACACCGGTGGTCTGGACACGTACACCAGGGGCCGCAGGTTCGTGCACATCGACATCGAGCCCACCCAGATCGGTCGGGTGTTCGCACCGGACTACGGCGTCGTGTCCGATGCCAAGGCCGCCCTCGAGCGGCTGCTGGAGGTGGCTCGCGAGCGCCGCGGTGCGGGTACTCTGCCGGACCGCACCGAGTGGGTGGATCAGTGCGCCGATCGCAAGCGGACGATGCTGCGCAAGACGCACTTCGACGAGGCACCGATGAAGCCGCAGCGCGTGTACGAGGAGATGAACAAGGCCTTCGGTCGGGAGACCCGCTACGTGAGCACCATCGGGCTCTCGCAGATCGCCGGCGGCCAGTTCCTCCATGTCTATCACCCGCGCAACTGGATCAACTGCGGCCAGGCCGGACCGCTCGGGTGGACCGTCCCGGCGACGCTCGGCGTGGTCACCGCCGACCCCGACTCCACCGTGGTCGCGTTGTCGGGGGACTACGACTTCCAGTTCATGATCGAGGAGCTGGCCGTCGGCGCGCAGTTCAACCTGCCGTACATCCATGTGCTGGTGAACAACTCGTATCTGGGGTTGATCCGACAGGCGCAGCGTGCGTTCGACATGGACTACTGCGTGCAGCTCGGCTTCGACAACATCAACGCCGACGACACGATCGGCCGGGCGAAGGGGTACGGAGTCGACCACGTGCGGGTGGTCGAAGGGTTGGGCTGCAAGGCGATTCGCGTGGAGGAACCCGACCAGCTCCCGGACGCGCTGGCGCGGGCCAAGACGATGGCGGCCCAGTTCCGGGTCCCGGTCGTGGTCGAGGTGATCCTCGAGAAGATCACCAACATCTCGATGGGCACGGAACTGGACAACGTCACCGAGTTCGAGGACCTCGCAGGAGTTCCCTCGGACACGCCGACCGCACTGATGTTGCTGGACTAGGTGCCTGATGACGCACGTGCTGGTGGCACCCGACAAGTTCAAGGGATCGCTCACGGCCGCCGAGGTGGCGAACGCGCTCGCATCCGGTCTGACGTCCGTCGACCCTGCCGCGCGGGTGACCACACTGCCGGTCGCAGATGGCGGGGACGGGACGGTCGCCGCCGCCATCGCCGCCGGGTGGGAATCGGTGACAGTGGACACGACAGGTCCCACGGGGGCCCCGGTCACGGCCACATACGCCGTGTGCGGAGGCCTCGCGGTGATCGAGGTGGCCGCGGCGGTGGGGCTGGTACATCTGCCCGGCGGGGTGTCCGCCCCGCTCGATGCCACCACGTTCGGAGCCGGGATCATGATCGCGCACGCGCTCGACCGGGGTTGCACCGACGTGACCGTCTGCCTCGGCGGCAGCGCGTCCACCGACGGTGGCGCGGGCCTGCTTCAGGCGCTCGGCGCCGTGATCGAGAATGCCGCGGGGCACGCGATCGGCACCGGTGGCGGCGCGCTCGTCGACGCGCACCGACTCGACCTCTCCGGCGTGCACGCCGGTGCACGACGGGCCCGGTTCCGGCTCGCGTGCGACGTGGACAATCCGCTGCTCGGTCCGCGGGGCGCGGTGGCAGTGTATGCACGTCAGAAGGGTGCCGGCACCGCAGAGCACGAGGTGCTGGAGCGGGCCTTGGTGCGGTGGGCAGCGGTGGTCGCCGACGTGACCGGCCGTGACCTCGCGGCGCAGACACCTGGAGCCGGCGCGGCCGGGGGCACGGCGTTCGGGCTGATGGCGGTCTTCGATGCCGAGCCCCGGGCCGGCATCGATCTCGTGCTCGAGCTACTCGACTTCGATACGCGGCTCGACGGGGTCGATCTGGTGATCACCGGCGAGGGCTCGCTGGACCAGCAGAGCCTGTCGGGTAAGGCGCCCGTCGGCGTGGCCGCCGCCGCTCGCCGGCACTGTATCCCGGTGCTGGCGGTCGCCGGGCGTAACACGCTCGATCACCGGGAACTGGAAAGGGCTGGGATCGGCGCGGCGTACGCGCTCACGGACATCGAGCCCGACACGGCGGTCGCGATGGCCGACGCCGCGCGGTTGCTGCACGACGTCGGCCGCCTGATCGCCACCGAGCACCTGACGGGCGGCGGTGCGAGCCCCGGACACAGTTTTCAGCCTGAAAGGAAGGCACACAGAATGAATGACCGGTTGGACCTGCTGTTCCGAGCGCCCAGGGTGATCACCGCGGCGGGCGAGGTGTCCCGATGTATCGGAGTGCGAGGCGGGCGCATCGTCGTCATCGAGCCGTTCGACGCCGTGCTCGACGCCGAGGAGGTGATCGAGCTGGCTCCGGACGAGGTGCTGATCCCCGGGCTGGTCGATACCCATGTGCACGTCAACGAGCCCGGTCGCACCGAATGGGAGGGTTTCGCCAGCGCGACCCGCGCAGCCGCGGCCGGTGGCGTGACGACCATCGTGGACATGCCGCTCAACAGCATCCCGCCGACCGTCAACGTCGAGGCACTCGCGATCAAACGCGACGTCGCGGCCTCGCAGGTCTACGTCGACGTGGGATTCTGGGGAGGCGCGGTACCGGGCAACATCGCAGACCTGCGTGGGTTGCACGATTCAGGAGTGTTCGGATTCAAGTGCTTCCTGCTGCACTCCGGGGTCGATGAGTTCCCGCCCCTCGACCCGGCAGCGCTCGAGCTGGCACTCAAGGAGGTCGCCTCGTTCGGCGCGATGATGATCGTGCACGCGGAGGACGCACACGCGATCGACCACGCCGCGTCGCCCGGAGGCGAGAAGTACGAGGACTTCCTGAGCTCTCGGCCGCGGGGTGCGGAGAATCTCGCGATCGCCGAGGTCATCGAGCTCGCCCGCTGGACGGGGGGCAGGGTGCACATCCTCCATCTGTCGAGCTCAGACGCGCTGCCGATGATCGCTTCCGCACGGGCGGACGGGGTGAGGCTCACGGCCGAGACCTGTCCCCACTACCTGACCTTCACCTCGGAGGAGATTGCCTCCGGTGCAACACAATTCAAGTGCTGCCCACCGATCCGCGAGGCGCGGAACCGCGAGTTGCTCTGGCAGGGGCTGGCTTCCGGCACGATCGATTGCGTGGTGACCGACCACTCTCCGTGTACACCCGAGCTCAAGCGCTTCGACATCGGCGACTTCGGGGTGGCCTGGGGTGGCATCGCCTCCCTGGAGGTCTCGCTGCCCGCGGTGTGGTCCGAGGCGAGGCGCCGCGGCCGCAGCCTCTCGGATGTCGTCCGGTGGATGGCGGAGAACCCCGCCGAACAGGTCGGCCTCAACACGAAAGGGCACATCGCGCTCGGATACGCCGCCGATCTCGTCGTGTTCGCCCCGGATGCCGCCTTCGTCGTCGACGTGGCGAAGCTACACCACAAGAATCCCGTGTCCGCTTACGACCGGCGCGCTCTCGCCGGCGTCGTGCGCGGCACGTGGCTCGCCGGGGAGCGGATCGACCTCGACGCCCCGCCCCGAGGACGACTGCTGAGTCGGGGGATGGCGTAGTCCACGGCGCACGTCTCTCGGCACGGTCCGTCGGTCGACCCATCGATCTCCGATCGACCCGACCACGGATCCGCATTTCCACGCACCGACGACCCGCCCTGCTCCACAGATGAGGAAGCCATGACCTATTACGTACCGCGGGGCGGTCTGCCCGCGCAGACCGACCTGACCACTGAACGCGCAGTGTTCACCGAGTCGTACGCCGTGTTGCCGCGACGGACGATGAGCGATATCACCACCAGCCTGCTGCCGCACTGGGATGCGACCAGGTTGTGGGTGCTCGCCCGCCCGCTTTCCGGATTCGCTGAGACCTTCTCGTACTACGTCGTCGAGGTACTGCCCTCCGGCGGCAGCCTCCGACCTGAGGACGACCCCGATGCGGAGGGGGTGATCTTCGTCGTCGATGGCGAGATCGTTTTGACGCTCGATGGTATCGAGTACCTCCTCGCCGAGGGTGGCTACGCGTACCTCGCACCGGACGCGGCATGGACCCTGCGCAACAGGGGTACGGCCACGAGCACGTTTCACTGGATCCGCAAGAGCTACCAGCGTGTGGACGGTGTGGACGTGCCCGCCTCGGTGGTGACTCGGGAGGCCGACGTCGAGGGCGTTCCGATGCCCGACACCGACGGTGCTTGGCGGACCAAGCGATTCGTGGATCCGACCGACGTCAGCCACGACATGCACGTCAACATCGTGACTTTCGAGCCGGGCGGCGCGATCCCCTTCCCGGAGACGCACGTGATGGAACACGGCCTCTACGTGCTCGAAGGCAAGGCCATGTATCTGCTCAACACGGACTGGATCGAAGTGCAGGCAGGCGATTTCCTATGGTTACGCGCCTTCTGCCCGCAGGCATGCTACGCGGGTGGCCCCGAACCCTTCCGGTACCTGCTGTACAAGGACGTGAACCGGCACGCTGCGTTGTACCAGAACGGGATTGCGGCACGATCGGTCGACGGTCGAGGCTTCATTCCGCAGGAGCTGCGGTTGCCTTCTCGACTGTCTCCCGGATGACGATCGGGATCCGACAGCTCTCCGCAGTCGCCCTGGTGGACCCCGAAACGAAGCTCCGTCAGGTCAGCGCCGGCGCGCCGCGCACCCAGCCCCGCAGCCGCTCGTAGACGGCCTCGTGATGAAGCAGCGTGAAGTGGTGGGCGCGCGGCAGGTGCATGCCGTCGGCGGCGTCGAAGCCGATGCGGCGCACACTGCTTCGTCCCGACGCGCTGGGCGCGAGCACCAGGCCGTCGCCCACGATGCGGCCGACGGGGTTGCGGAGCGAGCGCGTCACCGTCGCCGCGACGAAGCAGTGGGTGGCGCCGGGTAGCAGCGGAACCTCCGCCGCAGCGGCCGCGCCGAGCGCGTCGGCGTCCCGCCCACGCCAGTCCTCGTCGACCAGGCTGCCTGCGCGCAGGTCGCGGATGCCCGCGCTGCGCCGCCGCAGCAGCCGGCCGAACGGGGCGGTCTCGGGCACGGCCACCAAGGCCGCGCTGCCGTAGTGGGCGAGCGTCTCGAGCGGGGCGCCCAGGTGCGGGCTGCCGAGGCTGACGGTGGTGGTGACCTTGTCCACCCACGCCGCTCCGGTCTCGGTGCCGTGGTGGGCGGCGCTGCGGGCGACGAGGCCGCCCATCGAATGGCCGACCAGCACGATGGAGTCGACGGGGACCGGCCAGGCCGCCATGAGCTGATTGAGCAACCCGCTGAGTGCACGCCCGTTCTCCGATATGCGGCGGCCGGTGTTGTAGCGCACGTGCACCGGCGTGACGGGCAGCTCCTCGGCGAGGCGCTCCGCGTACGACGGGCCGCCGCCCAGGCGCCAGGCGTGCTCGGTCTCGACCAGGCCGTGCAGGAACACCACCAGGCTGCGCTGCGCGTCGGGGAAGGCGGCCGCGACCGCCCACGGCGACGGGGCGACGACGCGCCCGCCGACCCGGACCGTCATCGGGTTGTCGGTCAGCACGGACCCGCGTTCGGCGAGTTCGTCGCCGATCAGCCCCTGCACGACGCCGATCAGCACGGCGCCGCGCACCGTCTCCGACGGGGCGGTCGCGAGCGGCAGGTCGGCCGCGGCCTGGGCGACGCGGGCCGCGGTCTCGGCGGCGGTGCCGATGGTCAGGTACACGCCGTCGGTGATGCCGTCGTGCAGTGCCTGCACCGGCGCGGCCGCGGCGCCGGTCCCGAGTCGCACCGCGGTGAACACCCGGTCGGAGATCGCGCGGTGGACGCGATGGATGCCCTCGGAGGCGCCGGCCAACTCGGTGAGGCCGAGGTGGGCCAGCGCGCGGACCTCGGCGCGACGTTCGGCATGCTCCATGCCGGATAGTGTACGAGTGTGCACTGAAGTGTGGCAAGGGCGCGCGACGGTAGGATCGCACGACGTGACGGGCGAGCGGGATGCGGCGGATACGGCGGGCGGCCGGATCGTCCTGTTCTACGTGTTCACGCCACTGGCCGACCCCGAGGCGATCCGGTTGTGGCAGCGCGAACTCTGCGAACGGCTGGGTCTGACCGGGCGGATCGTGTTGTCCCCGCACGGGATCAACGCCACCGTCGGCGGCGGGCTGGGCGCGGTCAAGCGGTACGTCCGCCGCACCCGCGAGTACGGCCCGTTCGCCGGCGCCGACGTCACGTGGTCTGCGGGCGGCGCCGCTGACTTCCCGCGACTGTCGGTGAAGGTGCGCGACGAGATCGTCACCTTCGGGGTGCCCGAGGAGGTCACCGTCGACCGCGACGGCATCGTCGGCGGCGGCGCCAGGCTGAGTCCCGACGAATTGCACGAGATGCTCGCGCGTCGTGACGATGTCGTGCTGTTCGACGGGCGCAACGAGATCGAGGCCGCCATCGGCAGGTTCCAGGGCGCGATCGTGCCACCGGTCAGCCACACCCGTGACTTCGTCGGGCTGCTCGACTCGGGCGCCTACGACCACCTCAAGGACCGCCCGGTGGTGACCTACTGCACCGGGGGAGTGCGGTGCGAGGTGCTCACCTCCCTGATGCGCCACCGCGGTTTCACGGACGTCTACCAGCTGGACGGGGGGATCGCCGCCTACGGCCGACGGTTCGGTGACGCCGGGCGCTGGGAGGGCGCACTGTACGTCTTCGACGGGCGTGTGCGCACGACGTTCACACCCGACGCGCGGACGGTCGGGACCTGCACCGCGTGCGGCGCGGCCACCTCGGATGTGGTCGACCGGCCCGAGCCGGACGGGCGCGGGTTGGTCGTGATGTGTGAGGACTGCGCCGCGGGCATGTCGGTGGTGTCGGCGCGGGGCGGGGCGGCCGGATGAGCGCGCGCTCCGCGGGGCGGGACGTCCCCGTGGTGGTCCTCGCCGGCTACCTCGGCGCGGGCAAGTCGACCCTGCTCAACCACCTGCTGCGCGTGGCACACGGTGCCCGGATCGGCGTGGTGGTCAACGACTTCGGCGCCGTCAACATCGACGCGATGCTGGTGGCGGGGCAGGTGGACGGCGCCGTGGCCATGAGCAACGGCTGCCTGTGCTGCGCCGTCGACGACGACGAGCTCGACGACGCGCTCGCCCGATTGGCGGCCGCCGGGATGGATGCGATCGTGGTCGAGGCGAGCGGGCTCGCCGAACCCGGTGCCCTGGCCCGGCGGATCGCCTTCTCGACCGTGCGGCGGATCGCGTACGGCGGCCTCGTGTACGTGGTGGACGCCTTCTCCTTCGCCGACACCGTCGCCACCCATCCGTCGCTGCGCACCCACCTGGCGATCGCGGACCTGGTGGTGCTCAACAAGGTCGACCTCGCGCCCGACCCGGACGCCGTGGCCGTCGACGTCGCGGCGTCGGGCCGCGGCGCGCCCGTGGTGCCCACCGTGGACGGCGCCCTCGATCCGACGCTGCTGTTCGACGTCGCCGAGCGCCCCGCCGACAGCGGGCCGCGGCAGCTGACCCTGGACGAGCTGCTGCGCGAGGAGCAGGGCCACGCCTGCGGCGGCGCGGGGGAGGGTGGCCACAGCCACCACGAGCACGCGCACCTGCACGACGGCTACCAGGCCGTCGACGTCACCGTTGAGAGCCGGCTCGACGCGCGCGCCGTGGCCGCACTGCTCGAGGCGCCGCCGCGGGGCGTCTTCCGGATCAAGGGATTCGTCGAGGTCGGCGACGGCACACGCTTCGAGGTCCACACGGTGGGCCGGCACGTGCGGACCGCGCGGGTGCCTGGAAGCGGGTCGGTGCTGGTGTTCGTGGGGCGCGGGATCGACGCCGACGGTGTCCGCGCGAGCGTCGTCGGGTGCGCATACGGCCCCGACGGAGCACCGGTGCCCGCCGACCGGCAGGCGACGCTCTCGTTGCTGCGCTTCTCGCCCGAGGCGTGATGCGTGATGCGTCCGGCCCGCGGTGACGTCTGCGGCAGGTCACGGAACGGCGACTTTCCATGGTTCGATTGCGGGCAACCCTCAAGGGATGATTCACTGTTACTAGTGTGACTAGAGTGATCTATGTTGCGCACGTGAATCCTGGAAGGAGAGCGGTGCCGAACCTCGGCGCCCATCTGCAATGAAGAAGACGACTGTTCTCGCAGGCTCGATGGCCGGTGCGGCCGCCGCGTTCTTCGCTGCGCCCGCGATCGCCGCTGCCGCGCCGACCCCCGCGCCGGCCCCTCAG
>NZ_BAABFR010000076.1:0-25234 GCF_039541155.1 Tsukamurella soli | reverse complement strand
CGGCGCGGCGCGGCAGGCCGCGTGGGTGCTCTCCGGAGCGCGGCCGCAGTGGGCCGCCGCCGGCGCCGAGGACTTCGCGGCGGCCCCGACCCCCTGGGTGCGCGAGCGCTACCGGGAGGCCGAGCCGCTCACGCTGGGTCGATAGCCAGCAGTTCCGCGAGGGTCGCCCGGGCCCCACGGGTGCGCAGCGACTCCAGTGCCGCGAGGTACGGACGGGTGAACCCCTCGTCCCGCGCCAGGTCTCCGAAGAGCTCCGGATCCGACACGAACGCAAGGGGCTGCGTGCGGGACAGGCGGGCGAGCGGCACCAACGCGGCCGCGCGGGGATCGACCACCTCGATGGGCTGCCCCTGCTCGTCCTCGCCTTCGGCGTAGCGGGTCCAGCTCGCCACCACCGCAGCGGCGAGCGACGCGGACCCGCCCGCCGCGAGCCGTTCCCGGATCACCGGCAGCAGCCACTTGGGGATCCGGTCGGACGAGTCCTGGCACAGGCGGGCGACGGTGTCGGCGATCGCGGGGTTGGAGAACCGCTCGAGCAGGGTGTCGACATACCGGTCGAGGTCTACCCCCGGCACGGGTCGCAGGGTCGGCCTGCCTTCGTCGGTCATGTAGCGGCGCAACAGCTCCCGGATGTCGGGGTCGGCGGCGGCGTCGTGCACCAGCCGGTGGCCCAGCAGGTACCCGAAGTAGCACAGTGTTTGGTGGCCGGCGTTGAGCAGCCGCAGTTTCATCAGCTCGTACGGGGCGACGTCCGGCACCACCTGGACCCCGACGGACTCGAATGCGGGCCGCCCGGAGGCGAAGTCGTCCTCGAGCACCCACTGGGTGAACGGCTCTGCGACCACGGGCCAGCGGTCGTCGACGCCGGTGCGGCCCGCGACCTCGGCGCGTAACCCCGGCGGGGTGGCGGGCGTGATCCGGTCGACCATCGAGTTGGGGAACCGCACGTTAGTGTCGATCCAGTCGGCGAGGTCGGGGTCGGCGAGGCGCGCGAAGGCGAGGAACGTGCGGTGCGCCATGGCGCCGTTGCCCTCGATGTTGTCGCACGACATCACGGTGAAGGGCGCCAGACCCCGGTCCCGCCGGCGGCGCAGCGCCTCCACGACATAGCCGAAGACGGTGCGCGGGACGGCGTCGGGTACGAGGTCGGCAGCGACGTCGGGCGCGGTGGCGTCGAACTCCCCCGTGGCCTGGATGAAGTTGTACCCGCCCTCGGTGATCGTCAGCGACACGATGCGCGTGTCCGGGTGCGCGAGTGCGTCGAGCACCGCCTCGGGATCGTCGGGCGCGTACAGGTAGTCGACGAGGGACCCGATCACCGAGGTCTCCACCGCACCATCGGCGTGCTTGAGGGTCAGCGTGTACAGCCCGTCCTGCGGCTCGAGGGCATCGCGCATCGCGCGGTCCGCCGGTCGCAGCCCGACCCCGCGGATGCCCCAGCCGGCGGCGTCCGGATCTCGGCCCAGCAGCCGGTCGACGTACATCGCCTGGTGCGCCCGGTGGAACCCGCCCACGCCGAAGTGCACGATGCCCGGGCGGACGCCCGCGCGGTCGTAGCCCGGCACCGTCAGCCCCGACCTGTCGTGCAGGCGCGGCAGTGTCGCCGCGCCGAGTGCGATTCGCTCGCTCATGCCCGTCCTTCCTCTCGCTGGTCTTCCCCTCGCCGCTCGCTGGACGCGGGATACACGACCGCCTTGATGGTGCCCGAGAGCCGGTCCGCGTTGAGCGCGTCCTCGGCACCGTCGAGCCCGAACCGGCCCGTCACCATGCCGTCCAGATCGACCGCGCCGGACGCCGCGAGCGCGATCGCGGTCGGCCAGGTGTTGGCGTACCGGAACACGCCGGTAAGAACCAGTTCCCGGTTCTGGATCAGCGAGACCGGCAGCGCCATGCTATCGGCGCCCATGCCCACCAGGACGATGCGCCCGGCCGGCCGCACCGCGCGGATCCCCGCCAATACCGCTGCCGGCGCGCCGGAGGCGTCGACGAAGGCGTCGAAGCCCGCCCCCACGGCGGCACCGGCGTCCGCCGCGCGCGTGGCACCGAATCGCGACGCGGCCGCGCGGCGGTCGGGATCCGGGTCGGTGACGACGATCTCGGTCGCCCCGGACGCTCGAGCCACCTGAGCGCACACCAGCCCGATCGGGCCGGCTCCGGCGATCAGCACGCGCCCGCCCACGCCGATCCGCGCCTTGCGGAGCGCGGCGATGCCGACCGACAGCGGCTCGAGCAGCGCCGCGGCCTCATCGCTCACCGAGTCGGGTACCGGATGCGCGAACGCCGCACCGATGGTCACGTATTCGGCGAGCGCGCCGTCCACCGGCGGGGTGGCGAAGAACCGCATGTGCGGGCACAGGTGGTAGTCACCGCGGAGCGACTCGGCGGAGGTGGGGTCGGGGCGCTGGGGCTCGATCGAGACACGCTCGCCGATCCGGGTGGCTGGCACCCCCTCACCCACCGCGGCGATCCGGCCGGACGCCTCGTGACCGAGCACGATCGGCGCGGTGACGACGTACTCGCCGATGCGCCCGTGTCGCAGGTAGTGGGTGTCGGAACCACAGACGCCGACGGCGGCGACGCGCACCAGCACGTCTCCGGGGGCAGGGGCCGGAACAGCCCTGGTCTCGACGGTGACGGTGCCGCCCGGGTGCAGCACGCTCGCCCGCATGTGGACGGGAGGTTCTGTCGTGATTGTTGCGTGGGTCACACCGACGATGCTAGCCTAGTGAGCAAGATCACCGCTAGTGAGCATTTGCTCACGGCGCCGGAGTCGCCGCCGAGATCACCGGAAAACACAGGAGCAATGGAGCCCCGACGTGACGCCCTCCCCGCAAGGCCCCGCAGAGTCCGGTCAGGACCTACGCCTGCTCATGCGAGCCGCGACCATGTACCACCTCGAAGGCCTGACCCAGGCACAGATAGCCGAGCGGCTGGGCGTCTCCCGGCCCACCGCGGGCCGCCTGGTGGCCCGCGCCCGGGCGCAGGGGCTGGTCACCGTCACCGTCAGCGCCCCGCCGCACCTGGCCGCCTCGATCCATCCGGATCTGGAGCGCGAGCTCGAGCGCGCGTTCGGGCTCGACGAGGCGTTCGTGATGGCCGAACCGGCCGACGCGTCCGCGACCGGGAACGCCGCGCTGGGACGCGCGGGCGCCTCGATGCTGTCGCGCCGCCTGTCCGACGGCGACACGTTCGGATTCACGTGGGGTCCTGAGCAGGTCGCGGTGGCGGACGCTCTCGGCGGGGGCGCGAGCTGCGCCCGCGTGGTGCAGATGGACGGGTCGATGACCTCCGTGGACTACCACACCGGTGTCGACCACGCGCTGTCCCGATTCGCGGAGCGCCTGGGCGCCCGGCCCGTGCGGCTCGTCGCCCCCCTCTTCGCGGACCCGGACACGGTCCGCGCCATGGCCCGGGATTCGGTTCTGTCCCAGGCACTCACGGCCGCCAAGGAGGCGGATGTGATGCTCTTCGGCGTCGGCTCCGTGTCGACGTCGACCACGCTCTTCGAGGGCGCGTTCATCGACGCGGCCATCCTCGACGAGCTCGTTGCGCTGGGCGCGGTCGGCGAGATCGGCGGCCGCTTCTACGACGCCGACGGCGCCGCCGTCGACACCAGCCTGGTGGACCGGACCGTGTCCGTTCCGCTGGACGACATCCGGGCCTGCCGGACGTCGATCCTCATCTCCGGCGGCGAGCATCGCCGCGAATCCATCCTCGGAGCCCTTCGCGGCCGATACGCGACCGCCGTGGTGACCGACGTCGCCACGTCGGAGTGGCTCCTGCACCGACAGGAGAGGCGCCGATGAGAATCCGGCTCCTGCAAGCATTCCGCCCACGATCCCCCGGACGACGGGCCGCCGTCGGGTCGACTCGTCGGCTCGGCGTCGTCGCCGTCGCCGCGGGTCTGACGGCGTCCGCGTGCGCGGGCGCCGGGTCGCTGACCGGCGGCGGCGCGAACGCCATCACCATCGCGATCGTCTCCAATTCACAGATGCAGGACGCGATCTCGCTGTCCGGCCAGTTCGAGAAGGCGAACCCGGGCATCAAGCTGCACTTCGTGTCGCTGCCCGAGAACGAGGCGCGGGCCAAGATCACGGCCTCGGTCGCGACCGGCGGCGGTGAGTTCGACGCCGTGATGGTGAGCAACTACGAGACGCAGATGTGGGCACGCTACGGCTGGCTCACGGACCTGCAGCCCTATATCGACGCGCACCCGTCCTACGACGCGAAGGATTTCATCCCGACCCTGCGGTCGGCGCTGTCGCTGAACGGACACATGTATTCCGTCCCGTTCTACGGTGAGTCGTCGTTCCTGATGTACAACAAGAAGATGTTCGCGGCGGCGGGCATCACGATGGACCCGAATCCCACCTGGGACCAGGTCACACAGTACGCCGCGAAGCTCAACGATCCCGCGCACAAGCGGTACGGGATCTGTCTGCGCGGCGACCCGGGCTGGGGTGAGGTGCTCGCGCCGCTCGACACCGTGATCAACGCCTACGGGGGCCGGTGGTTCGACAAGGACTGGAACGCCCAGCTCACCAGCCCGCAGGTGGAGCGCGCGGTCGGCATGTACGTCGATCTGGTCCGGAAGTACGGCGAGCCCGGCGCGGCGTCGTCCGGGTTCCAGGAGTGCGCGAACCTCATGGCGCAGGGGCAGACCGCCATGTGGTACGACGCCACATCGGCCGTGTCGGTCCTGGAGGACCCGGCCACGAGCGCCGTGCACGGCGACATCGGCTACGTACCCGCGCCGCGCGCCGTCAAGGCGAACAACGGCTGGCTCTACACCTGGTCGCTGGGCATCCCCGCCAAGAGCTCGCACAAGGACGCCGCGTGGAAGTTCGTATCGTGGATGACCAGCAAGGAGTACATCGCCAGCGTCGGAAAGACCCTGGGCCCCAGCCACATCCCGCCGGGCAGCCGAGAGTCCACGTATCAGATCCCCGCCTACGCGGCGGCCGCGCAGGCGTACGCCGGCCCGACCCTGACGGCGATGCAGAACGCGAACCAGCTGGCGCCCACGGTGGATCCGGTGCCGTACACCGGGATCCAGTTCCTCGCGATCCCCGAGTTCCAGGACCTGGGCACCCTGGTCAGCCAGCAGATCAGCGCCGCCGTCGCGGGCCAGATCAGCTCGCAGCAGGCGCTCGCCCAGGCACAGCAATACGCCGAGAACGTCGGCAAGTCGTACCAGAAGGGGGCGTAGCGATGGCAACCGCAATCGCCGGCGCGGCGCCCGCGCCACAGACGATACTGAAGTCCAAGCGGGACAGCATCTCCCGCGCGGAGGGCTGGCGCCGCCGCGGGCCACTGCTGCCCGCCCTCGTGTTCATGATCGTGGTCACCCAGATCCCGTTCCTGTTCACGCTGTTCTACTCGACCCAGTCGTGGAACCTGGTGCGCCCGGGGTCCGAGCACTTCGTCTGGCTGGCCAACTACACGGCCGTGTTCCGCGACCGCCAGTTCCGCGAGGTCGCGCTCAACACCGTCGTGATGATCGTCGGCACCGTGATCATCTCGGTGGTGCTGGGGCTGATCTTCGCGCTGCTGCTGGATCGGAAGTTCATCGGCCGCAGCGTGGTCCGCACCCTGCTGATCACGCCGTTCCTGATCACCCCGGTGGCCGCGGCGCTGCTGTGGAAGACCAGTCTGTTCGACCCGTCCAACGGCATCATCAACTGGTTGCTCGGCCTGGTCGGCATCGACGGCGTCGATTGGCTCAGCCGGTTCCCGCTGGAATGCGTGATGGCCGAGTTGATCTGGCAGTGGACGCCGTTCATGATGCTGCTGATCCTGGCCGGCCTGCAGTCGATGCCGCACGACGTGCAGGAGGCGGCGCGGGTCGACGGCGCCACGCCGCTGCGCCTGTTCCGTGAGCTCACGCTGCCACACCTGCGGCGGTTCATCGAACTCGGATCCGTGCTCGGCGCGATCTACCTGGTGAACATCTTCGACACCGTCTACATGATGACGCAGGGCGGCCCGGGTGTGTCCAGCGCCAACCTGCCCTACTACATCTACCAGCGGGCCTTCCTCGGCTTCGACATCGGGCAGGCGGCAGCGATGGGGGTGATCACGGTGATCGTGACGATCATCGTGTCGACCCTGGCGCTGCGACTGATCTTCAAGAGTTTCTCCGGAACGGAGGAGGCAGCATGATCACCACCGCACCCGCCGTCGACACGACGACGAAGACGACCCCCGTCACCTCGCGGAAGACTTTCGATCCCAAGGCTTCTGCGCTGACGACCCTCACGTGGATCCTGTGCATCGGATTCTTCTTCCCCGTGCTCTGGATGGTGCTCACGGCGTTCAAACAGGAGAAGGACGCCGCGACGCCCACGCCCAAGCTGTTCTTCGCACCCACGCTCAGCGAGTTCCACAGCGTGCTCGGCAGCGGCGTCGGCACGGCGATCCTCAACTCGTTGTTCGCCACCGTCGTCTCGATGATCCTCGTCCTGCTGCTCGGCGTGCCGGCCGCGTTCGCCCTGTCGTTGCGGCCGGTGCGCAAGACCCGCGACGCGCTGTTCTTCTTCATCAGTACCAAGATGCTGCCGATCGTGGCCGCCATCATCCCGCTGTACGTGATCGTCGGGAAGATCGGGATGCTCGACAACATCTGGACCCTGATCATCCTGTACACGTCCATGAACCTGCCCATCGCCGTGTGGATGATGCGCAGCTTCTTCCTCGAGGTCCCGGGCGAGCTGCTCGAGGCCGCGAGCATGGACGGGGCCAGCCTGTGGACCTCGGTGCGGGAGGTGATCCTGCCGCTCATCTCGCCCGGGATCGCCGCGACCGCCCTGATCTGCGTCATCTTCTCGTGGAACGAATTCTTCTTCGCCGTCAACATGACCGCCGTCCAGGCGCAGACGGTGCCGGTGGCGCTGGTCGGCTTCATGTCCTCCGAGGGCCTGTTCTACGCCAAGCTGTCCGCAGCATCGGTCCTGGCGGCCCTCCCCGTCGTCCTGTGCGGCTGGATCGCACAAAACAAGCTGGTCCGGGGCCTGAGCTTCGGCGCGATCAAGTAGGAGTATCTGCAATGGCTTCCATCAGCTATGACAACGCGTGCTGCGTCTATCCGGGCGCGGACAAACTGGCGGTCGACTCGCTGTCCCTCGACATCGATGACGGCGAGTTCGTGGTCTTGGTCGGCCCTTCGGGGTCGGGCAAGTCGACCGCGCTGCGGATGCTCGCCGGGCTCGAGGAGATCGACTCCGGGACCATCTCGATCGGTGGCAGGTCGATGGTGGGTGTCGCGCCCAAGGACCGGGACATCGCGATGGTGTTCCAGAACTACGCGCTGTACCCCAACAAGACCGTCGGCGAGAACATGGGCTTCGCGCTCAAGATGCGTGGCGTCTCCGTCGACAAGCGCAAGGCACGGGTCGCCGAGGCGGCCAAGCTGCTCGACCTCACCGACTATCTGGACCGGAAGCCGGCCAAGCTGTCCGGCGGCCAGCGCCAGCGCGTGGCCATGGGCCGCGCCATCGTCCGTGAACCGCAGGTGTTCTGCATGGACGAGCCGCTGTCCAACCTCGACGCCAAGCTGCGGGTGCAGACGCGCACCCAGATCGCGGCCCTGCAGCGCCGGCTCGGCACCACCACCGTGTACGTCACACACGACCAGGTCGAGGCCATGACCATGGGCGATCGCGTCGCGGTGCTGAAGTTCGGTGTCCTGCAACAGTTCGCATCCCCCGCGGAGCTCTACGACCGGCCGCGTAACGCGTTCGTCGCGGGATTCATCGGTTCCCCCGCGATGAACCTGTTCGACGCCCCGATCGTCGACGGGGCGATCCGGGTCGCGGGCGGCACCGTCGACCTCGGAGCCGACGATGCCGCGCTGCTGCGGCGCTCCGGCTTGAACCGGGTCACCGTCGGCATCCGGCCCGAGGCGCTGGGCGTCGCGGACGGCAGCGACGGCGTCCCCGCCGAGGTGGCGCTGCTCGAGGACCTGGGCAGCGACACGTATCTGTATGCGCGCGTGACGGATCCGTCGATCTCCGCCACCGGTGGCGGCGCCGTGACGTGGGTGGCGCGCTGCCCGCGCCGCACCGCCGCGCGGATCGGCGAGGCGATCCGGGTGCGCCAGACGGACCGCACCGTGCACCTGTTCCACCCCGAGTCGGGCGAGCGGCTCAACTGAGCGACCCGCGCACGCGAAAGGGCCCCGTTCCGGATTGATCCGGAACGAGGCCCTTTCGCTGTAGCGCTACCTCATCGGGCTGCGCGACCTACCTGTCAGGCGTTGCCCGACAGCTTCTCGCGGAGAGCTGCGAGCTGCGCATCGCTGGCGAGCGATCCGCCGCCGCTCGAGACGGGAGCCGACTCGCGGTCGCCGCCGGTCTCGCTCGAGTAGTTCGCGCCACCGGAGGTACCGGAGGCCGCCTCGGCCGCCTCGTCGGCGGCGAACTTCTCCATCTGAGCGGTGTGCATCTTGTGGCGACGCTCCGCCTCGGCGTAGCGACCCTCCCACTCCTCGCGCTGCTTGTCGAAGCCGTCGAGCCACTCGTTGGTCTCGGGATCGAAGCCCTCGGGGAAGATGTACTCGCCGTTCTCGTCGTAGCTGTCGGCCATGCCGTACTTCGACGGGTCGAACTCCTCCGAGTAGTCCTCGTTGGCCTGCTTGAGGCTCAGCGAGATCCGGCGACGCTCGAGGTCGATGTCGATGACCTTGACCATCGCGTCGTCGCCGACGGACACGACCTGGTCCGGGACCTCCACGTGGCGCTCGGCCAGCTCGGAGATGTGCACCAGGCCCTCGATGCCCTCCTCGACGCGCACGAACGCGCCGAACGGGACGAGCTTGGTGACCTTGCCCGGCACGATCTGGCCGATGGCGTGGGTCCGGGCGAACTGGCGCCACGGATCCTCCTGGGTCGCCTTGAGCGACAGCGAGACGCGCTCGCGGTCCAGGTCGACGTCGAGGACCTCGACGGTGACCTCGTCGCCCACGGTGACCACCTCGGACGGGTGATCGATGTGCTTCCAGGACAGCTCGGAGACGTGCACCAGACCGTCGACGCCGCCGAGATCGACGAACGCGCCGAAGTTGACGATCGAGGACACGACGCCCTTGCGGACCTGGCCCTTCTGCAGCTGGTGCAGGAACTCGGAGCGGACCTCGGACTGGGTCTGCTCGAGCCACGCGCGGCGCGAGAGCACCACGTTGTTGCGGTTCTTGTCGAGCTCGATGATCTTGGCCTCGATCTCCTTGCCGATGTACGGCTGGAGGTCGCGGACGCGCCGCATCTCGACGAGCGAAGCCGGGAGGAAGCCGCGGAGGCCGATGTCCAGGATCAGACCACCCTTGACCACCTCGATGACGGTGCCCTTGACGGCCTCGTCCTTCTCCTTGAGCTCCTCGATCGTGCCCCACGCGCGCTCGTACTGCGCACGCTTCTTGGACAGGATCAGGCGGCCTTCCTTGTCCTCCTTCGTGAGGACCAGGGCCTCGACCTCGTCGCCGACATTGACGACCTCGGACGGGTCTACATCGTGCTTGATGCTCAGCTCGCGCGAGGGGATGACACCCTCGGTCTTGTAGCCGATGTCGAGCAGGACTTCGTCACGATCGACCTTGACGATGGTCCCCTCGACGATGTCACCATCGTTGAAGTACTTGATGGTGGCGTCGATGGCTGCCAGGAACTCGTCTGCCGAACCGATGTCGTTGATAGCGACCTGGGGCGACGAGGTGGTAGTGGTGGGCATTAGGTGAGTGGCTCCGGACAGGGTGCTAGTAGGAGTGGAACTTCGATCACGCGCGCGTTATAGACGCGCAGCCCGTCAAGCGTACGCCACACGGATTAGCCTGGGCAAACCCGGCCGCACGACTACCCTGAGCACGCTATGAACGCAGTAACGCGATGCAGCCGAGGAGCACGATGAGCCACCGTCCCGTGCCCGATATGCGCCACGACTCCCGAGGCAGCGAGGCCGCCAACCGGCGCTGGTGGGACGGCGACGCCGGCGCGTACCACGCGGAGCACGGCGCGTTCCTCGGCGCGGAGACGCCGGGCGGCGAGTTCGTCTGGTGCCCCGAGGGGCTGCACGAGGCCGACGCCGGGTTGCTCGGCGACGTCCGCGGCAAGACGGTGCTGGAGGTCGGTTGCGGTAGCGCGCCGTGCGCGCGATGGCTGGCCGGACGGGGCGCCCACGTGGTGGGTGTCGACATCTCACGCGGCATGCTCGACCGTGGCCGACCGCTGGTGCAGGGCGGTAACCCGCTGTTGGTACAGGCCGGTGCGGAGGACCTGCCGATCGCCGACGGTGTCGTCGATGTCGCCTGTTCGGCATTCGGCGCGGTTCCGTTCGTCGCCGACTCGGCGCGCGTGATGCGGGAGGTGGCGCGAGTACTGCGGCCGGGCGGAGCGTTCGTGTTCTCGGTCAACCACCCGATGAGATGGATCTTCCGCGACGACCCCGGGCCGGCAGGTCTCGAGGCGGTGCTGCCCTACTTCGACCGGTCGCCCTACGTCGAGGTCGACGACGACGGCGTGCCGACGTACGTGGAGCACCACCGCACCGTCGGCGACCGCGTGCGCGAACTGGTCGCCGCCGGGCTACAACTCTATGATCTCATCGAGCCGGAGTGGCCGGAGGGGCTCGAACAGGAGTGGGGCCAATGGAGCCCGCTGCGCGGCTCGATCTTCCCGGGCACCGCCGTCTTCTGTTGCCGCAAACCCGAGTGACAGCCCGATATCTACCGCCCCGAGCGGAAAGCCCGGCTTGCCTGATTCATCAGAGACATCTCAACAAAGTCTGTGATTTCACGAAGAATTTCAGTATCCTTATTCACGTCAGACTCATAAGCCACAGCAGCCCCATTCGAACGGAGTCAACAGTGTCCATGCTCACCATCCGCCGCGGTATCGCCACGGTCGCGATCGTCACCTGTACCGGCCTCGCGGCCCCGGCCGTCGCCAACGCGGCACCGGTGTCCCCCTCCGCGCCCGTAGCGGGCACGTCCTGCTCCGTCGCCCAGGTCGAGCGCGCGACCGCGAAGGTCGCCCCGAAGTTCTGGCACTTCATCAGCACGCACCCCAGGGCGAAGCACCACTTCGAGGAGTTCCTCGCGAAGACTCCCGCCCAGCGCAAAGCCGCTTTCGAGGAGATGAAGGCCAAGCACGCCGCATGGCGCAAGGCGCACCCGAACGCCGCCGAGATGCACCACTGGAAGATGCACCACCCCAAGGTCACCCGCGCCGAGGTGCACCAGAAGCTGGAGCAGATCCGGGCCACCTGCTCGGTGAGCTGATCCGTCGGGGCAGGCCGGGTACGACGGCGACGGTCGCGCAACCGATCCGGTTGCACACGTCCCGCCGCCCGGCACCGTCGGGCACTCGGGACCGCACGACGTCCTCCGGACGGCACCGCTCGAGGCCGCCGAGGTCCGCCGCGCCGGCGATCCGGCCCCGCCCGCTCATCGAGATCTCAGGTAACTACCGCACAGTCATCACGCCATCGCCCACCGAGGAGGCCCCGCAATGAACATCGCTTCGAAGCGCTCCGCAGCCGTCGCGGCCGCGTGTGCCGGCGCCGCCGCGTCGCTCGGCCTGATTCCGGCCCTGCTGATCCCATCCGCCGCGTACGCCGTCTCACCCACCGATCCCGTTCCCGGGACCAACTGCAACGTCGCTCAGGTGGAGCGCGCCACCCAGGTGGTCGCACCCGAGGCGATCGCCGCCATGGACAACACGCCTGGCGCCCGCGACACGGCCGAGCAGTTCATCACGAGCACCCCCGACCAGCGGCAGGCCCAGCTGGCCAACCTTCAGCAGCAGAACCCGCTCGCCGCCGAGTACTACCAGGCGCACAAGCAGGAGATCGACGCGAAGATCGCCAAGGTTCTCGCCACCTGCAATCAGTACTGAGCGCGTCGGCTGGTCCTGGTTCCGGCCGGGTCTGGCATCATGAGGCGGCATCGCATCCACGCAGTCTGAGGAGACCCATGCGCGCCTTCCATCTCGCCGGCCGCGTCGCCGCCGCAGCCACCGACCTCGGCGTCGCCGCCCTGATCGCGGCTCCGCTCGCGTCCGCGCCGCCGCCTCCGGCGCCCGGCCCGCTCTCGAAGCCCAAGGTCGCAGGGCAGGTCGACTGGGCCCGCAAGGTACCCGGCACGTCGTGCACCCTCGGCCAGGTGCGCGGCGCGATGAACCACCTGTCCCCCGGCCTGTACCAGCGTCTGCAGGACGCGGCCGGCGGACCGCAGACGTTCTCCGACATCGTGTCCGCCGATCCCGCCTCACGCAGCGCGCAGCTCGTCGGCCTCGTGCTGCGCGGTTCGGCCACCAGCCTGCAGATGGTGGGCCAGGAGGCCGATATCGAGAACACCGTGCGTACCGCGTACCAGACCTGCAACCAGTACCCGACGGCAGCGCCGCGGTAGGTTCTCGCCGGACACGAAGAACGCCGTCCCGATCCGGGGCGGCGTTCTTCGTCCGTACTCGCAGGGTGGGGCGCGATTCGTCCCGTCAGGCGCGCGGGCGATCACCGTCGGGCCCACGCTCGCCGGAGATCAGCGCGCGCAACTCGTTCTCGACCCGGGACAGTGCCTCGATCGACGCCTGCTCGGCGGAACGGGCCGCGACGCGCCTGTCCACGTCCGGCAGCAGCGCCGACGGCGGCACGTCGAGTGCGGCGGCCAGCGAGTAGATGGTCGACATGTGCGGGTCGGCCACCCGGTCGCCGGAACTGGTGTTGCGCTCGATGTTCGACACCTGGTTGCGATGAACGCCGGCCCGGTCCGCGAGCGTGTCCTGGGTGTAGCCGCGGGCCTTGCGCAGTGTGACGAGGCGGTTGGCGAGTGAATCGCCGTACGTCCCCCACTCGATCGCATTGTCGTCACGTGGCACTCGTCCAACGTTGTCGGATGGCAGCGCTAATGTCTGCCCAACATATTAGGCAACCTGTGTGGGAGTGATCACGATGCAGTGGGCACCGATCGTCGACCCGACCGATCTCGCCGGCGGTCAGCGCCTTCGCGGTCTCATCGCTGATGAGATCACGGTGGTCGCGGTCGAGCCCAACGGTCCCGGCTCCGCCACGGTGACGTATCGCACCGACGCCGGCCGGCTCGGCGATCGAGTGGTCACCGTCGCCGATGTCGCGGGGATCGAGGTACGCGCGAGCGGCGCCCGGTGGGGGTTCGACGGCGACGCCGAGAAGTTCTCGGCAGCCATGGAGGCGAACCGGATTCGAATGGCGGGGCGCTACGACCCGATGATGGCGCTCGCGACGAGCACCGTGCGCCCGCTGCCGCACCAGATCCGCGCCGTCTACGAGGAGCTGCTGCCCCGCACGCCCCTGCGCTTCCTGCTCGCCGACGATCCCGGGGCGGGCAAGACCGTCATGGCGGGGCTGTACGCGAAGGAGCTGATGCTGCGCGGCGACTGCCGGCGGCTGCTGATCGTGGCGCCCGGCGGGTTGGTGGACCAGTGGCAGGACGAGCTGCGCGACAAGTTCGGGATCGATGCCGTGATCCTCACCCGCGAGTTGGTCGCCGTCTCCCACGACGGTGACCCGTTCCCCGGGAACCCCGTCATGATCGCCCGGATGGACCAGCTGGCGCGCAGCGACGAGCTGTGCACGCACCTGGAGCGTTCGCACTGGGACCTGGTGGTGGTCGACGAGGCACACCGTATGTCCGCCAACTGGTATGGCGGCGAGATCGACAAGACGCGGCGGTACCAGCTGGGCGAGGTACTCGGCCGGGTGGCGCGGCACATGCTGTTGATGTCGGCGACCCCGCACGCAGGTAAGGAGGACTCCTTCCAGGCGTTTCTCGCGTTGCTCGATCCGGACAGGTTCGCGGGACAGTACCGCGCCGAGGCACACCGCCGCGACACGTCCGGCCTGATGCGCCGGATGGTCAAGGAGGAGCTGCTCACGTTCGAAGGACGTCCGCTGTTCCCCGAACGCCGGGCGGAGACGGTGCCGTACACGCTGTCGCCCGGCGAGTTGGCGCTGTACGAGGCCGTCACCGCCTACGTCCGCAACGAGATGAACCGCGCCGACGCGGTCGAGGACGGCCGGCGGCGCACGGTCGGGTTCGCGCTGACGGTGCTGCAGCGCCGGCTCGCGTCCAGCACCCACGCGGTGACCCGCAGCCTGGAGCGGCGGCGGGCGCGGCTCGGTGCGCGGCGGCACGAGATGGACTGGTCGACGCCCGACCCGGCTGTGACCGCGCGACCTCAGCTCCTCAAGGACGCGATGCGCTACGACACCGACGAGTACGACGCGGAGGAGATCGAGCAGCTCGAGGAGGACGTGCTGGACGCCGCCACCGCGGCCCGCTCACTGGCGGAGCTGGACGCGGAGATCCTGGCTCTCGACGAGCTGGTGGCACTGGCCCGGCGGGTGCGGGAGGCAGGCACCGATACGAAGTGGGCGCAGCTCAGTTCGCTGTTCCACGATCCCGCCCTGCGCGGGCCCGACGGCCGACCGCGGAAGATCATCGTGTTCACCGAGCACCGCGACACGCTCGACTACCTCACCGAACGGCTGCGGAACCTGCTCGGCGACCCGGACGCGGTGCAGACGATCCATGGCGGCACGCATCGCCTCGAGCGCAAGCAGACCCGGGAGGAGTTCACCAACGAGCCGGGCCGTCTGGTGCTGGTAGCCACCGACGCCGCCGGCGAAGGCCTCAACCTGCAGGCCGCCCATCTGATGGTGAACTACGACCTGCCATGGAATCCGAACCGGATCGAGCAGCGGTTCGGCCGGATCCACCGGATCGGCCAGGAGCACGTGTGCCGGCTGTGGAACCTCGTGGCCGCGGAGACCCGTGAGGGCCAGGTGTTCACGCGGCTCCTGCAGAAGATGGAGGAGCAGCGGAAGGCATACGGCGGCAAGCTGTTCGACGTACTCGGCGAGGCCTTCGCGGATACCCCGCTCGCCGCGCTGATGTTGGACGCGATCCGGTACGGCGACGATCCCGCGCGCCGCGAGGAGATCGAGCGCGTGGTCGACGCGCAGGTGGCGGACGGCTGCCACAAGCTGGTCGAGGAGCGGGCCCTGGCGCGCGAAGGTCTGGGCGCGGTGGAGCTCGAGCGGATCCGCCGACAGATGGAGGAGGCACAGGCCCGGCGTCTGCAGCCGCACTACGTGCACGTCTGCTTCGAGCGGTCGTTCCGCGCGCTCGGCGGCCGGATGGTGGCGCGGGAGGGGCGACGCTTCGAGATCCGCCATGTTCCCGCCACGATCAGAGAGCGTGCGGCTGTGCCGCTCGCCTCCGCGTATCACCGCGTGACGTTCGAGCCCGACGAGGTACGCGGCACCGGACGGGCGGCGGCCGAGCTACTGGCCCCGGGTAGTCCGCTGCTGGACACGGTGCTCGAGCTCATCGCCGAGCGCGGCGCCGATGCGGTGGCCGCCGGGACCGTTCTGTTCGACGCCGACGACCCGGGCGACCAGCCGCGGCTCGTGGTGGCGCTGACGGAGACCGTGGTGGACGGCCTCGAGGAGCCGGTGAGCCGACGCTTCTCGTACGTGGAGATCCGCCCCGACGGATCGGTGACCGACGCCGGGCCCGGTCCGTACAACGACCTGACGCCGCTTCCCGACGAGGCTCGGGACGCGGCGGCCCGGGTGCTGGCCCAGCCGTGGCTGTCCGACGGTGTCGAGCGGCGCGCGGCGTCGTGGGCCGCGGATTCGACGGTGGCCGAGCACACCCTGGCGGTGCGCCAGCGGCTCGAACCGGAGATCGCGAAGACCCGGAACCTGGTGCGCGCACGGCTCACCGAGCAGATGAACTATCTGTATCGCACGGCGTCGGACCTGCGCTCGGCAGCGCCGGACAAGCGCCGCCGGCGGCTGTCGCCGGACACGCTCGAGGCGCAGGCGCGGGAGCTGGAGCGCCGGCTCACCACGCGGCTCGCGGACTTGGACGCTCAGGCGCGACTGTCGGCGCGGCCGCCGGTGCTCACGGGTGCGGCCGTCGTGATCCCCGCCGGGCTCGTGGGCGGCGAGTTCGGGCGGTACGCGCGGGACACGGCGGCGACCGAGCGGCGGGCGGTGGATCTGGTGCTCGCGGCGGAGCGGGAGATCGGGCGGGTGCCGGTGGAGATGCCGCACAACAACAAGGGCTACGACGTGATGAGCACGGCGCCCGACGGCTCGCGGGTGTTCATCGAGGTGAAGGGGCGCGTGTCGGGCGCCGATACCTTCGAGGTCACGTTCAGCGAGGTGATGTTCGGCAAGAACATGGGGCGCGAGCACCGGCTCGCGCTGGTGTCTGTGCATCCCGACGGCGCGGCGCACGACGCCGTGCGGTACCTCACCGACCGGTTCCGCACCGTCGACATCGATGCGATCGGCGCCACGCGCGTGACGCTCGACTGGCGGCGGACCTGGGAGGCGGGGTTGCCGCCGCACTGATCAACCCAGCACGTCCAGGAGCGGGATCGCGTCGTGCAGGTTCGACACGGTGTGCGCGGCGCCGGCCGCGGCCAGGTCGGCCTCGGCGTACGCGCCGGTGGCGACGCCGATGAACGGGCAGCCGGCCACCTGCGCGGCGCGGGCATCCTCGACGTGGTCACCGAAGTACGCAGCGACCCGGCCGAACCGGCGGAGAGCCTCACCCTTGCGGCCTCCGAAGTGGTCACCCACCACGGCCGCGACCTTCAGGCCCGCGTCGGCGACGGCGAGTTCGGCGGCGGCCTGCTGCTTCGCCGACACCACCACCGACTGTCCGCCGCGCTCAGCGATCGCCGCGATCAGATCGTCCGCGCCCTGGAGGACCGGGACGGGCGTGGTCGCGTCGGTGTCGTAGTGGTGGCGGTAGGAGCGCATGAACGCGACGGTGTCGATGCCCGGCACCAGCTCTCGCGCCACGTCCTCCATCGGCACGCCCATGTGCGGGAGCAGTTGGGCGTCGTCGACGCTCGCGCCGAGGTCGGTGAACGCCAGCCGCGACGCGCGCAGGATCCGCTGCGAGGTGTCGAGGAGAGTCAGGTCGAGGTCGAAACCGATCGTGAACACGCCGTCCAGTCTCGCAGGCGGCGCGCCTCACGCCGCCGCGGGACGCTCCTGCCGCGGCGCGGTGCTGCGGTACCTGCGCCCGGACGGTGTGGTCGTCTCCACCGTGTGCCGGCCGGTCGGGTCGGCGACGGTGTCGTGGGTCCATCCCAGCGCCTCCTTCGCGTAGTTACAGGCCCGACATAGCCCCTGCCCGTTGTGCACGGAGGTCGCGCCGCCCGAGGCGTGGCCGGTCACGTGATCGCCGTGAGCGATCGGCGCGTCGCAATACGGCGTGCGGCAGTAGCGGTCGCGCGCCGAGATCAGCGAAGCCAGCCCCTTCGGGAAGCACCGTGACTTGGCATCCATGCCGACCACCGCACCTGAACCGGGCGTCACATAGAGCCGCTTCAGCCACGCCAGATCGTGCTCGGCCGCGCGCCCGATCAGCTGACGGGCGACCTCACCCGGCAGGGTGCCGCCACCGTCGAGGTGCGCGGTGCCGGCGGCCTCTCCGAGCAGCACCCTGTCCGACACCGTCAGGTTCACCGACACCGGCTGGCCCTCCACGACCTCCCGGCCCGTGAGCCGCGCGAACGCCGTGTCGGCCATGATCTGGGCGAGCGTCCGCGGCTCCATCCCTGCTCCCGCGATCCGGCTCGCGACAGCCCGCAGCGCGGCGTAGCAGCCCACCGCCTGCGCCACCGGCAGCAGGATCGAGACCCGCGCCATGCCATCCTCCACCGGCCGGACGGTCACCCGGCGATCCTTCGCGGCCGCCGCGATCCGCGCGAGCGTGCCCTCCGGATCCAGCGCGTAGGCGGTCTGGCGGACCTTGTCCTGCAGCCGCCGCAGGCCGAGCCCAGCCAGGGTGGCGGCCTCCTCGCACAGGTCGCGGTCGGCGCGTACGGCCTCCGGCTCGTCCAGGTGTGACAGGCCCGCAACGATCACCGCGACCTTCTCCGGAGACAGATCACCCGCGGTCAGCCGCGACAGCGTGTGCCGCAGCCGCGACCGGAGAGCTCGCGCAGTGCCCAGCAGAGACGATGCCCGATTCGGCGACACCTTCAGCGCCAGGCCCACCTCCCGCGGGATCCCGGTCTCCCAGCGATCCTGGCCGGCGCCCGCCCCCACCCGCTCGGCGATCCGCGCCCGGCGCAGCTCGTCCATCACCCGGAGCTGACCTGCTGCTACCTGGCACCGGAGCGCTTCGAGCTCCTCCAGCTGCTCCACCATCGCCGCCGAATCCGCAGGGACGGGAGCCGAGGCCAGCGCTACGCGCGCGGCCCGCACACCCACGAACTGATCGGTCGTAGACCGACCGGCCGCGGGGTCCGTGTTCGTACTGTTGTTCATGCCTGAAAGCTACACCCGAACACCGACAGGTTTCCCGGCATAGCGGTCGATACCCGACCTGTCGTCGGCTCGCGGTAGCCTCCCGACCATCCGAATCGATCGCACACTATGTTGTGAGGTCGAGTGTCCGATTCGAGAGAGCGAGCGCGATACCTTGAGCACCGATGCACAACATGTTGTAAGGCGAAAGTTGATTGAGGTCTCGCTGCCACTGGAGAAGATCAACGCCGAGTCGGCGCGGGAGAAGTCGATCCGGCACGGCCACCCGTCGACACTGCATCTGTGGTGGTCCCGCAAGCCGCTCGCTACGGCGCGGGCCGTGCTGTTCGCGCAGCTGGTCGACGACCCGTCTTCCCGGCCTGACCTGTACCCCACCGAGGAGGACCAGGCCCTCGAGCGCAAGAAGCTGCATCAGCTGATCGAGCGGCTGGTGGTATGGGAGAACTCGAACGACCAGGAGCTCCTGAGGGAGGCGCACCAGAAGATCCTCGAGTCCACGGACGGCAACCCGCCGCCGATCCTCGACCCGTTCGCCGGCGGCGGGAGCATCCCGCTCGAGGCCCAGCGGCTCGGGTTGGAGGCGCACGCCTCGGACCTCAATCCCGTCGCGGTGCTGATCAACAAGGCGCTGATCGAGATCCCGCCGAAGTTCGCCGGCCGGCCGCCGGTCTTCCCCGGCGCCGCCGACCTCGGCACCTGGCCGCGCGCCACCGGCCTCGCCGAGGACGTGCGACGGTACGGCGAGTGGATGCGTGACGAGGCGAAGAAGCGAATCGGTCACCTCTACCCCGACGCGACCCTGCCGGATGGATCGAAGGCAACGGTGATCGCGTGGATCTGGGCGCGGACGGTCACGTGCCCCAACCCCGCCTGCAGCATCCAGATGCCGCTCACCAGTAAGTGGTGGCTGGGGAAGAAGAAGGGCAAGGAGGCGTGGGTCCAGCCCATCGTCGAGGGGAAGACGGTGCGGTACGAGGTCCGGCACGGCACTGGCGGCCCCAAGGGGGACGATGACGGCACGGTGGGGCGGACGGGGGCCCGATGCATCGCTTGCGATACCAGTGTCGAGCTCAAGTACATCCGTGCCGAAGGCCGCGCGGGCCGCCTCTCCGCAGCGTTAATCGCGACCGTCGCGGAGGGCAAGCGCACGCGGATCTACCTCGATCCGACGCCCGAGATGGAGTCGGCGGCGAGCGTGCCAGTCCCAGCGAGCGTGCCGCCCGGGAATCTCCCCAAGAATCCCCGGGACTTCAAGACGCCCAACTACGGGATGACTACTTTTGCCGATCTGTTCACACCACGCCAGCTGACAGCGTTGACCACGTTCAGCGATCTCGTCGGCGAGGCACGGGAACAAGTCCTCGCCGACGCTCTCGTCGCCGGCATTCCACACGGCGACCGCCTCGACGCGGGCGGCGGAGGCGCCGAGGCCTACGCCGATGCAGTTGCGACCTACCTCGGGTTCGCGCTGAGCAGAATGACTAACAAGTCATGCACCATCTGCAGTTGGGACTCCAGCACGAAGATGGAGGCCGTGCGCAGCGTGTTTGCGCGCCAAGCACTTCCAATGACGTGGGACTTCGCAGAGTCGAACCCGTGGGGTGGGTCAGGTGGTGATTTCAGTGATGACGTCATGTGGGTGTTTCGCGCACTCGCACGAACACCTTGCGGTCCGGGTGGGGAAGCCATCCAACAGTCCGCCGGCAAGTCCGGCCCCGGCGCTCTGCTTTCCACCGACCCGCCCTACTACGACAACATCGGCTATTCCGATCTATCCGACTTCTTCTACGTCTGGCTCCGCCGGAGCCTCCGCGAGGTGCACCCGTCGATCCTGAGCACTATGTTGGTCCCCAAGGCCGACGAGCTAGTAGCCAATCCTTACCGCCACGACGGTAAGGAGAAGGCACACAAATTCTTCGAGGATGGATTCCGGGAGGTCTTCGCCCGCGCCCGCGGAACAGCACTCCCGGATTTCCCCATCGCCGTCTATTACGCGTTCAAGCAGCAGGACACCTCGTCGGGCGGCGAAGCATCAAATGGCTGGGAGACCCTGCTCGAGGGCATGATCGGCTCCGGTTGGGCGATCACCGCCACCTGGCCGATGAGAAGCGAGCTCGGCAATCGCATGCTGTCCCAGGGCACCAACGCCCTCGCCTCCTCCATCGTCCTCGCGCTGCGCCCCCGCCCGGAGGACGCACCGTCGACCGACCGGCGCGGCTTCCTGAACGCACTGAAGGTCGAGCTGCCGAAGAAGCTGCGAGACCTACAGCAAGGCTCGATCGCACCGGTCGACCTACCGCAGGCGGCGATCGGGCCGGGCATGGCTGTCTACTCGCGGTACTCCGGCGTGTACGAGGACGACGGCACGAAGATGACCGTCCGGACCGCGCTGCAGCAGATCAACGCGATCCTGGACGAGGTGCTCTCCGCGCAGGAGAACGACTTCGACCCGGAGACCCGGTTCGCGCTCGCCTGGTTCAAGTCCAACGGCTTCGCTGTCGGGAAGTTCGGGGACGCCGAGTCGCTGTCGAACGCCCGCGGGGTCTCGCTTGATCACCTGGAGCGCTCCGGGATCCTCACGAAGGGCGGCGGCAAGGTGGCGCTCATCGGGCCGACCGACCTGCCGGAGGACTACGCGCCCGAGTCGGACGCGCTGATCAGCCAGTGGGAGGTGGTCCTGCACCTCGCGCGCGTGCTGGAGTCGGACGGCATCCCCGCGGCGGCCGCACTGCTCGGTCGGGTTCCCGGCTCCGTCGACCGCGACCTGTGCAAGGAGCTCGCGGCCCTGCTGTTCCGCCTGTCGGACAGCGGACCGGGCAAGAACACGCAGCTCGCCATCGCGTTCAACGCGCTCGGCGCCGCCTGGAACGACATCGCTGCGGCCGCCAAGTCGGCCGGCCAGCAGCTCAGCATCACGGACTAGCCGAACCTGTCGGTACGGCGCAGTAGCGTGGCCAGCAGTACACAACATGTTGTGATTTGGGAGGATTCATGGCACTGACCAACCGAGAGCGCGTGGGGCGCGCCGTGGAACACCTCGGCCCGGCTCTGGACGCGTTCATCACCCGCGTCCTGGCCGGCGAGCTACAGGGCGACGGCTCATGGGTCGATGTGGCCCGGATCGCCGACAACGCCGGCGTCGGCAAGGAGTACAGCGCTACGGATCCGCAGCTCAGCCTGCGGTTCATCGCGAACAACCTGCCCGCCAAGGCCCGGCGCGGCTGGTACCCGTTCACCGACTACCTCAACCGCACCCAGCAGAGCTATGTGGCCGAGCTGATCCAGACCCGCAACGACTTCGCGCACAACAAGCCGTTCGAGAACGAGGACGCCCAGCGCGCCCTCGACACCGCCGAGCGGCTGCTGCGCGCCGTGGGTGCGCCCGACGCCGCCGAAGCGGTCCGCAAGGAGAAGGTCGAGCTGGCCAAGGTCGCCAACGACCGGTTCGACCGGGCCGCTGCGCGCACATCGTCGCACGTGCTGGTGGCGAGCGACGCGCTGCCCGCCTGGCGGGAGGTGATCACTCCGCACCGCGATGTGATCGAGGGGAAGTTCCACGCCGCCGAGTTCGCCGCCGACCTGTACACCGTGTATCTGGGCACGGCCGAGGGCGAGTACGGCGATCCGGCCCAGTTCTTCGCACGAACCTTCCTCACCGCGGGCCTGCGGAAGCTGCTCTCGGACAGCGCACGTCGGCTGTCGGGCGATCGCAACGCACCCCCGGTGGTGAACCTGCAGACCAACTTCGGCGGCGGCAAGACGCACTCGATGCTCGCGCTGTGGCACCTCGCGTCCGGCACACCCGTCACCGCCTACCCGGACGAGGTGCAGAGCATCGTCGCGACGGCCGTCGCGGAGGCCGGCAGGGACACGTTGCCGAGGTCGATCCAGCGGGTCGCGCTCGTCGGCAACCAGCTCCAGGCCGCGCAGGCCGACCCGAAGCGGGACGGCACCGTCGTCAACACACTGTGGGGCGAACTCGCGCACCAGTTGGGCGGCGCCGAGGCGTACGCGCTGGTCGCGGATGCGGACCGATCCGGCACCAATCCGGGTGCGGCGCTGCGTGAGCTGCTCGCGCTCTACTCCCCCGCCATCATCCTGATCGACGAGTGGGTGGCGTACGCGCGACAGCTCGTCACCGCGAAGTCCCTCCCCGGCGGCAGCTTCGACACCCAGTTCACGTTCGCTCAGACCCTCACCGAGGCGGCGAACGCCACGCCCGGTGTGCAGCTGGTGGTGTCGCTGCCGACGTCCGAGCGCTCCGGCGATGCGACGAACGCCGAGGAGGTCGGCGGCGAGTACGGCGCCGAGGCCCTCAATCGACTGAAGAACATCGTGGGCCGCACCGCCGACCAGTGGCGCCCGGCGAGCTCCGAGGAGAGCTTCGAGATCGTGCGCCGCAGGCTGTTCGAGCCTGCCGACGCCACCACCCTGTCCGCGATCGGCGCGATCGCCAAGACCACGGTCGACTACTACCGCAAGTACAACGGTGACTTCCCTTCCGACACCACGGACCCCGACTACGCCGACCGGATCCGCCGCTCGTACCCGATCCACCCCGAGCTGTTCGACCGGCTCTACTCCGACTGGTCGACGCTCGACCGATTCCAGCGCACCCGCGGCGTCCTGCGTCTCATGAATGCGATCGTCGGGCGGCTATGAACCGTGGGGGATCCCGCGGCGTTGATCATGCCGTCCACCATCCCGCTGGACGATGCGAAGGTGGCCGCTGAGCTGACGCAGTATCTGCCCGATCTGTGGAAGGCCATCATCGACACCGACATCGACGGTGCCGGTTCCACCAGCGAGCGGGTGGACCGCGGTAGCGCCCTGTACGGCAAGCGATTCACCGCCCGGAGGCTGGCACGCACGGTGTTCATGGGGGCCACGCCGTCGGTGATGTCCGGGCACAAGGGCGTGGAGAAGAAGCGGATCTTCTTGGGAACGGCCCTGCCTGGCGATGTGCCGGGCAATTTCCACTCGGCGCTCGACCAGCTCGCGAGTGGTTCCACGTACCTGTACTCGGAGGGACCGAGCTACTGGTACGACACGCACCCCAACATCAGCAAGACCGCGCGGGACTTCGCCGACTCCCTCCCGATCGCCGACGTATGGGCCGAGGTGCATGAGCGCCTGGCCAAGAACCGTCGCGCCAACACCTACTTCGCCGGGGTCGTGACGGCGCCCACCGGCCCGCCCGACGTGGCCGATACCGAAGACACCCGCCTGGTGATCGTCGGTCCCGAGCACAAGCACCTCAAGGGCAGAGACGACTCCCCCGCAATGGAATTCGCCCGTCGGCTGCTCACCGACCGCGCCGGCGGCATGCGGCAGTTCCAGAACTCGCTCGTGTTCCTGGCCGCCGATTCACGCCGCACCGAGGACCTGGAGAAGGCGACGCGCAACTTCCTCGCCTGGCGCCACGTGCTGCGGCAGAGCGCCGCCATGCAGCTGTCCGGCCAGCAGGAACAGCAGGCCAAGACGCGGATGGGCGAGGCCGACAGCGTGGTGACCAGCCGGCTGGTCGAGGCCTACGACTTCGTGATCCACCCCGTTCAGGAGCCCGGCGCACCGTTCACGCTGGACGCCGTCGAGGTGCGCAGCGGGGAGGACCTGCTCGTGCGCGCCGGAAAGAAGCTCCACGACTCCGGCGATCTCTCCACGCAGTGGAACGCGCGGGCGATCCACCGCGACCTGACCGGGGTGCTGGGCAAGGCGTGGGCGGAGCAGGGACACATCACTCTCGGCGTGCTGTGGGCGCTGCACGCGCAGTACCCGTACCTGCGGCGGCTTCGGAACCGGGACGTGCTGGTCGAGGGCCTCGACAGCGTCTTCCAGAACACGAGCTGGGAGTTCGAGGGGTTCGCGTTCGCGGACTCCTACGACGGTGAGCGGTACGACGGACTGGTACTGCCGACCGACTCTGCGGGCGCACCCGCATATGTCGACGGCCTGCTGATCGTCGAACCGAAGCGGGCGATCGCGCAACGCGAGGCGGAGCTCGCCGATCTCATGCCGAATGTCGATCCGGTCCGTCCCGATACGGATCAGAACCGCCGGGGTGATTCGGGGAGCGGAGGCGAGATTCGGCGGGCGGACGCGCCGAAGGCGGCGCCGACCCGGTACTTCGGCACCGTCGAACTCGATCCCGTCGCGTACCAGCGTTCGTTCAACGACGCGGCCGCGGAGGTGCTCGCGCACCTGGCGCGAGTTCCCGGCGTCGACCTGCGGGTGACCGTCGAGATCGAAGCCACCACCCCCGCGGGCTTCGACGATGTCGTTCGGCGGATCGTTTCCGAGAACGGAGCCACGCTGAGGTTCACCAACAACTCCTTCGAGGAGGAGTAGCAGCGTGCTCGGCTATCGCATGTTCGTCGGGGCCGCCGACGAACCCGAATTGTTGCGCCTCACCAACGGCCAGCTCTCCGAGTGGCTGATCGAGAAGCGGTGGACCGACGACCATCCCGTAGACGGCCACGCCGTCGGGGTAGCGCCGAACGTCCGAGCGACCGTGGTGTCGCACACGCACCAGAAGGGCGGCGTCACCCGGCGACACCGATTCGTCGAACAGAACAGCGGCGCCACGTGGGTCACAGAGCTCACGGTCCATCAGGGACAAGGCGGCAAGACCGGCTGGGTGTGGTTGGACGTCATCGGTCCAGATCGAGGAGCCACTCCGCGGCCGCCGCGCCTCGCGCGGAAGCTGATCGAGGTCGTTTACGCCCACGACGGCGATCACCTCGTCGAAGCGACGCCGACGATCATCGATATCGACGACGTTCCCGGAGCTTGTCAAGTTTTCTGTGTAAGTTCCTGATTGGTGATTTCTGTTAGCTGTGCTTAGAGGTGTTGGTCGATTCGGTCGGGGTAGGCCACCGACAGCTGTTCGATGGCCTTCTTCCAGTTGGTG
>NZ_BAABFR010000075.1:0-25658 GCF_039541155.1 Tsukamurella soli | reverse complement strand
GGCAGCCTGCGCCGCAGCGCTTGCCGCCGTCGTCGGCGGGGTGGCCACCGGAACCTTGCGGCCCGCCGCCGCGACCCGGCCGCTGAGCTGTGACAACTGTCCCTTGACCCGGGTGACCACCTCGAGCGCGTGGTCGAGGTGTTCCTCCGCGGCCGCGACCACGACCGCCTGCCCCGGCGGGAGCCACAGGGCCGGGCCGACCGCAGATACCACCGACATGAACGAGTCGATGATCGCCTGCAGTTCGGCCTCCCCCTCGCCGACGACGGCGGCCGCCTCCGTCACCGCCGTCGACAGCTCGGCGCCCTGCTCCGCCGCCAGCCCGCCCGCGGTCGCCGCCTGGACACCCTTCGCGCCGGCCGCCGTCGCCGCCGGTCCCTGCCACATCGATGCGAGGGCGCTGACAGCCTGCATGCCGGCACCCACCCCCTGCTCGAGTGCCTTCGAGCCGGCCGACAACACCGCCGACGGGTCCACGGCGCCGCCGCCCAGGTCGCCGCTGCCGAACGTCGACAGCAGGTCCGTCATCGGCTTGACCAGCACGCCGACGTCGAATCCCGGCACCGCGGGCGCCTCCGGCACACCCTTCGGGGTCGCCGGGAGCTGGTGCGTGGGCGGCGTTGCGGGCGGCACCGGCACCTTCGGCAGCCCGAGCGAGGCGAGCACCTCGCCGACCGGTCTGTCGAGCAGCGCGCGGATCGCAGGGTCGAGGCCACCCATCCCGGCCGGCCCCGCCGAGTCCACCACCCCTCAGACCACCGCGGTCAACAGGCCGGCCACCCCTGCGGCCTCGGTGGCCGCGTACGCCGCGACGGTCCCCGCCGACGACGCGGCGATCGCTCCGTGCAGTACGCCCAGCTCCGCGACCGATTCCAGATGGCTGGCCTGCGCGCCGGCGAACGCCGCGACGAAGTCCTGCCCGATCAGCCCCAAGCCGGGGTTGAGCGCCGCCACGTTCGCGGCCCCGTCAGCCGCACCCGCCGCCGCGACCACCGCCCCGATCGCGGCATTCGCCGCCCCGAACGCGCCGATCGCCGAGTTGACCGCCATGAACGACATCCTCGTCTCCTCCCCGTCAGCCGCGGTGTCGCGTTCGCGGCCCCGTCGGCGGCGCACGCCCGAAAGGTGCCCCTATCTATTGGACGCACGAGCAGCCCCGACGGATCCCGATTCGTCTGCGGCCGGCTCCGCTCAGCCCGCGAACTCGCCGTGGAAGCGGGTGACCACCGCGGCGCGGCGGGCCATGACCTCACGGGCCGCCACGCCACACGTCGCGGTGATCGACCGCCCGAGGGCGGCGGGGTCGCACCGCGTGGCGGCCCGCTCGAGGCGCAGGTCGACCAGCGCGCAGACACCGTCGAGCCGGACGGTGACGAGGCCGTCCGGGCTGGTCACGCGCACGTCGATGCCCTCGAGTTCCGTCCTCGTTCGACGCAGCGTGTCGAGCTGCGCTGTGACGCGGCCCTGTATGCGGTCCATCTCGGCGGACATGCCGGTCACCGCAACCAGGACTGCACGGGATCGGCGTCGTCCGCCACCGAGCTTCCCGATGGACACGAAAGATCTTGCGGTGCTGCGGGTTCCGGAAGTCCCATGTAGCCCAGCACCCGCCCGCCGACGCCCGCGCGGGCCAGCTCGGCGCGCCGGGCGAGACCCGCCGTGCGCGCCGCCTCGCGGCACAACGCGACGATGTCTCGCGCCAGCGCGTCTGCACCGCGCCGCATCTCCGACTGCTCGATGACCACCTCGAGTGGTGTCCCCTGATCGTTGGCCCGCACGCGCAGACCCCCACTCCGCGACGACGCAACCGCCATCGTTCCCCCTATGAAGTTCGTTCGGACAAGTTCCCCCGACGCGCGTCGCATTCCCATGCCAGTCGGCGTCGGAGACGTAAGCTACGCCTACGAGGGGCAGTCCGACATGAGACCGAAAGAATCCGCGGGAGAGACGTGACCGACGAGAAGAACCAGCGCGCAACGGACGATCAGGACGACCAGCCGGCCCCCTCGTTCGAGCTAACGTCGTCGTTCGCTCCGGTGCCTCGACCCAGCGAGGGCTGGGACCCCACGGGTGCGGCGGGCACCCACTCCGCTGCTGCGCCGTGGGAGCGGTCGGCGGGCGCGCACGCGCGGCCCGAGGACGACAAGCCGCATGCGGACGACGCCGGGTCGGACGACCCGCAGGCTGCGCCGGTCGGCACGAGCAGCGACGGCACCGGCGACGACGGCCGCCCGCTCGGGTGGGGCCCGCGCACCGGCCGTCCGCGGCTCGACCCGCCGACCGAGAACATATCGCTGGCCGAGGCCGCCGCCGCGGCGAACGCCCAGCAGCCCGCACCCTCGGCGGACGACGCCGCACAGTCGGAACTTCCGCTCGAACATCTGAAGACCTCGCAGTTCCTGCCCGTGCAGCGCCCGGCGGGCGGCTCGCCGTTCGACGCCCAGCCGAACTTCGACGCCCAGCCGAACTTCGACGGGCAGGGCTTCCGCGGTCAACAGGACTTCGACCCGCGGTTCGCGCCCGGCCAGGGCTTCGCCGGCCAGCCCGCGCCCGACGGTGGCTTTCCGCAGGGTGGCCCCGGCCCCGGCTACCCGCCGCCGTGGCACCAGGGCCAGCCGAGCCAGCCGGGTGGGTTCGAACCCGGTTACCAGTACCCGCCTGCGCTGCCGGAACCGCCGGCGCCGCCCCCGACGATCGACGAGGTCGGCCTCGCCCGCGACACCCGCCGCGCCCCGGCGAAGGGATGGCGGCGACTGGTCTACAAGATGACCGGCGGCTCGATCAACCCGGCCGAGTCCGCAGACGACATCGCCCTCAAGGCACTCGAGGAGCGGGTCCGCCAGCACGTGAACGGCGACTACCGCGTCGCGGTGCTCTCGCTGAAGGGCGGCGTCGGCAAGACCACGACCACCGTCGGCCTGGGCGCGACGTTCGCGTCGCTGCGCGGCGACCGGGTGATCGCCGTCGATGCCAACCCCGACTTCGGCACGCTCGCGCAACGCGGGCCGCTGGAGACCCGGGCGACCGTCCGTGACCTGCTGCACGACGACAAGATCTATCGGTACAGCGACGTCCGCGCGTACACCTCGCAGGGCCGCAGCCGGCTCGAGATCGTGGCCTCCGAGCGCGACCCCGCCGTGTCCGAGGCGTTCTCCGCCGACGACTACCGCGGCGTGATGAAGGTGCTGCAGCGGTTCTACAACATCATCCTCACCGACTGCGGCACGGGCCTGATGCACTCGGCGATGTCCGCGATCCTCGACGAGGCCAACGCGATCGTGCTGGTCAGCTCGCCCGCGATCGACGCCGCCCGCAGTGCGTCGGCCACACTCGACTGGCTCGACCTCCACGGCTACTCGCACCTCGTGCAGCGCTCCGTGGTGGTGCTCTCCAGCGCGCGCCCCGGCGCCCCGACCGTCGACGTCGACCAGCTCACCCAGCACTTCCTCGGCCGCGCCCGCGCCGTGCACCAGATCCCGTTCGACGACCACCTCGCGGAGGGCGCCGAACTGGACCTGGACGTGCTGGCGCCGCGGACCCGCCGAGCGTTCATCGAGCTCGCAGCCACCGTCGCCGACGAGTTCGGCGTGCCGCGCATCCTGCAGGACCCCGAGGACGTCGCGGCCGTGGACCCGACCCCGTAGTCAGCGCGGACGCACCGACCCGACCGCCCGTGCGCAGTACTCCGCGATCGGCGCCGCGCCGATGCCCGGCTCACAGCCGATGCTCACCTGGTGGCCGCCGTCGATGACGACATACCAGAGCACGAAGCGCTGCGGCGTGATCTGCTCCCGGTAGCCGATGACGTCGCGGCCCGCATACCGGGCGCGCGGCTCGAGCCCGACGATCCGCGCGTCGCCCTGCTCGGGGAGCGCGGAGGCGAGGTCGGCTGCAACGGCGTCCCTGCTGGTGGGCGCGGGCAGCGTCCGGTGCACGACGGTGACGCGCCGCCCGTCGGGCGCGCGTGCCACCGCCCGTCCGCCGGCCGGGCGGGTGATAGACCAGCCGACGGGCAGCGCCACCTCGACACCGTCGACCGTGTCGGTCTGCGTGGCCGTCCGTTCGCGCGGGGCCGGGGGCGGGGCCGGATCACGCGGTCCTGCGGTGCGAAGGCCGACCAGGGCCGCCCCGGTGGCGACCAGGATCACGGCCACCGCGGACGCCAGCCGGGCGATCCAGAGTGCCGGGCCACGACGGGCGCGACGACCCGGCCCCACGAGCCGCGCCGGCTCCTCCACGGGCGGTCTCCCGGACTCGTCCTCAGGCGCCTCGGCCAGAGCCGCTACCAGCGCGGACCGGTCGATCCGCAGGACCCGCCACTGCCGGTGCTCGACGACGGCCAGCGCATCTCGCACCCGCTCGTACGTGGCCTGATCTGCATCGACGAGCACCTGGTCGACGCCGTCGTCGAGCAGGCACCGCGCGAGGCCGACGGTGTCGGGCGCCCGGCCGGCGCGCACGGGAACCCAGCCGTCGGCCGTGAAGTCCAGGACGTGGCCGATCGCGTCAGGACCGCCGCCGGCGTCGACGCCCGGACCGCCGCCGTCGGTCGCCTCGAGCACCAGCGCACGTCGGCAGAACAGGAGTCCGTGCGTACGAACCAGGGCCACCGCGCGCGGGACGACGTCGGCGCGATGCCCCAGGGTCGCCGCGGCCGCAGCGACGAGCGACCGCCGTGGCCCGCCGAATTCGCTGGGCGCAGCGACGATCAGGCCGGTCGCGCTGGGACGGGCATCCGCGAGCGCCTCGAGCAGCGCGTCCGCCCACACGTCGACCGTCACCGCCGGCGGCGCGAACCCGTCGGGCGCACCGGCTCCCGGCCCGTCGCCGCCCGCGGAATCGCCTGAGCAGATCGTCCCCATCAGCCCGGGCGCCGCCGCGTATCGGCGGCACTCCCCGCCGGGCCCGCGCACCGTCCACCCGTCGACCGCACAGTCGACCACTACGACTTCCCCGCTGGGCCGGCCCCCCGCCGCATCCATAGTCCGGGACTCTAGAGCACACCCCCGACAGGAACGGGCCAACCGGACTAAATGCCTACACGTGCGCGCAGTCCCGCGACCGCGGCGTCTGCTCCGCGCGCCGGCGTCGGCGGCGGCGCACCACCGTCGCGCCGACCGGCACCACCACGGTGAGCCCCGAGCCGACGAACAGCAGTTCCAGGTGGTCGCGCAGCAGGGCCACGCCACCGAGCCGGTACCCCAGCAGCACGATCCCGTCGCACCACGTCACGGACCCGAGGACCGAGAACAGCGTGAACCGCGGATGCGACATGCGGGAGAGGCCCGCCAGCACCGGCACCAGCGTGCGAACGATGCCGATGAACCGGGCGATCAGCACCGTCAGCGCCCCGAAGCGCTCGAAGAACCGGTCCGTGCGCTCCACCTGCTCATCGCCGATCCAGCGCATCACCCGCCCGCGCAGCACCCGCGGCCCCACCACGCGCCCCACGAGGTAGCCACACTGGTCACCCAGCGCCGCGACGACCGGCAGGAACGCCAGCAGCTGCCACAGGTGCGCGAACGGGTGCGGTTGAGCGGCGAAGATCCCGGCCGTGAACAGCACCGAATCGCCCGGGAAGACGAAACCGACGAGCAGACCGGTCTCGACGAAGATCAGCACCAGGATGCCCGCCAGGCCGGCGGCCCCCAGGAAGCCCACTGCGTCGAACGGATTCACGCGCACCCCTTCTCCCGAGCACGGCCCCGGATTCTCCACGAGCGGGTTCTCCACGAGCGCCGTGTCGGCCTCCGCTCCACTATCCCGATGCGGTCTGTCCAGGTAGTGAACATGGGGCGAACGTGTGTCGGTCACCCCCCGCAGCAGCCGCCTGGGGTGGCGCGCCGGTCGCGGGTGACGGCGTTGCGGGCGGCGAGGTCGGTATCGGCGGGGTAGTCGACCCGCACAAGGGTCAGGCCGCACGCAGGGGCCACATTGATCGCGCTGGACCGCTCCGTCTCGGAGAGCAGGCCCCGACACCAGTCGACGCTGCGCCGCCCCTCCCCGACGGCGGCCACAGCGCCCACCAGCGAGCGGACCATCGACCAGCAGAATGCGTCGGCGGACACGGCGGCCGCGTACCAGTGGCCGCCCACACCGTCCGGCTCCACGATCCAGGTGAAGCGCTGCAGCTCGCGCACCGTGGTGGCGCCCTCGCGGCGGCGGCAGAAGGCGGCGAAGTCGTGCAACCCCAACAGCACGTCGGACGCGGCCTGCATCCGGTCGAGATCCACGGTCCGCCGCCACGGAGCGACGTCGCGGACCCGCAACGGTGGGGCGCCGTACGCGGCGTCGGTCAGCCGGTATACGTAGTGCCGCCGCAACGCGGAGAAGCGCGCGTCGAACGCCTCGGGTGCGGGGGCGACTGCGATCACCCGCACGTCGGCCGGTAGCAGCCGGGCCAGGCGCCGGACGATCCCGTCGGGGAACTCCAGCCCCTCAGGGAGGTCCACGTGGGCCACCTGGCCGGTCGCGTGCACGCCTGCGTCGGTGCGACCGGCGACGGTGAGCACGACCTCGTTCCGCAGGATCCGGCCGATCGCCTCCTCGAGCACCCCGCACACCGTGCGGCGGCCGGGCTGGCGGGCCCAGCCGCTGAAGTCGGTGCCGTCGTAGGCGATGTCGAGGCGGTAGCGAGTCATGGCGCAGCGATGCTACCGGTCGCGCCGGTTCGGATCTCGGCGGGAGCGGCCCGGCACGCCGCGATCACGCTCGCCGTCGCTCCACCGCCCAGATCTGGACCACCAGCCCATCGAGGTACGCCGTCAGCGCCGCCTCGAACACGTCGTCCAGGTCGAAGTCGTGAGTGTTCTCGAGTAACTCGTGCATGCGGGGGAACCGCTCCCGCGGCAGCGCGGCGGCGAGATCGCGGTTCTGCCGTTGCTGCCACTCGTCCGCGGTCAGTCCGGACGTCGCCTCCTCCGCCAACTCGGCCTCGATGTTGATCGCCAGCCCGCGGACCAGGTTCATCAGCCCCAGGTAGGCCGTCAGCGCGGGGCCGACGCCCAGGCCCGCGGACCGTAGCCCCTCCAGGGCGCACTCGGTGAACGGGATGGCGCTGCGCACGGGCTGCGGCCGGGTCATCGACATCACGCCCGCGAACCACGGGTGCCGCCGGAACCCGGACCACAACTCACGCGCCACCAGCTCGAGCCGCTCCCGCCAGCCGCCCGCGGTCACGGGCGGAGCGAGCTCGGCGCACGCGGCGTCCATCATGCGGAGCACCAGGTCGTCCTTGTCGGAGACGTAGCGATACAGCGCCATGGTCGACACCCCGAGGTCGGCGCCGACCCGACGCATCGACACGGCGTCGAGCCCCTCGGCGTCCGCGACCGCGACCGCAGCGGCCACGACGGCCTCGACGGTCAGGGCGTCGGGCCGCCGCGCGGTGGCCGACGGATCGAGGACGACGGTGCCGCGGCCCGGCGCGGTGGCGACCAGACCGTCGTCCCGCAGGCGGGCGAGCACCTTCGATGCGGTGGCCATCGCCACCCCGAACTCCCGCACGATCGCCCGGGTCGACGGTGCGCGGTCGCCCGGCCGCAGCCGCCCCGACGCCATGCGGTCGCGCAGCACCGCGACCACCTCATCCGACCGGGACACGACCGACCGCTCTAGTGCACTTTCGGCGAACAACCACGTGAACACCGTAGACCAGCGCAACGCGTACGTCGTACATTCGCTCTATGAAGAGCCTGGACATCCTGATCAGCGGCGCCAGCATCGCCGGCCCGGCAGTGGCCCGGTTGCTGAACACCCAGGGGCACCGGACCACCGTCGTCGAACGAGCGCCCGCCCTGCGGCCGGGCGGCCAGACCGTCGACCTCCGCGGCGCCGGGCGACTGGTCATCGAGCGCATGGGCCTCACCGACGCGGTCGGCGCGACCCTGCTCGACCAGCGCGGGATCGCCCTGGTCGATCGTCACGGCCGGCGCCGCGCACAGATGCCCGTCGAGGCGTTCGGCGGCCACGGCATCGTCTCGAGTCACGAGATCCTGCGCGGCGACCTCGCCCGCGTCCTGTACGACGCCACCCGTCCCCACACGCGCTACGTGTGGGACGACACCGTCACCGCCCTCGATACCGACGAGGACGGGGTCACGGCCCACTTCGAGTCGGCCCCCGCGGGTCGCTTCGACCTCGTGATCGGCGCCGACGGCCTGCACTCCGCGATCCGCCGCGCCGCGTTCGACCCGGCGACCGTCCGCGAGGAGGAGATCGGCCTACAGACCGCGTGGTTCACCGCCCGGATCGACGAACCCCTGGACGGCTGGTTCCTGATGCACAACGCGCCCGGTGGCCTCGTGGCCTCACTCCGGCCCTCCCGCCACCCGGGCGAGGCGAAGGCCGGCCTCTCGGTACGGGAGCACGCCCGGCTGGACCGCCGCGACACGGACGCGCAGTGGCGGTACTTCGAGGAGCGGTTCGACGGCGCCGGGTGGCTGGTCCCGCAGCTGCTGGAGCAGATGCGCGTGAGCCCCGACTACGCCTTCGACAGCCTGGCACGCGTGCTGATGCCGTCGTGGACCACCGGCCGCGTGGCACTGGTCGGCGACGCCGGCTACTGCCCGACGCCGCTGACCGGGTTGGGGACCTCGCTCGCTCTGGTGGGCGCGTACGTGCTGGTCGGCGAGCTGGGCCGCGCGGACGGCCACATCCCCGCCGCGTTCGCGGCGTACGAGCGGGTGATGCGCCCGTACGTCACCCAGGGCCAGCAGCTGCCACCGCTCGGCGCTGCGGGATTCGCCCCGAGCGGTAGGCTCGCGATCGCCGCGAGCCGCCTGTCGTACCGGTCGATGAACGTCTGGCCGTTCCAGCGGATCTGGGAGTCGCAGTTCACCAAGGCCGGAGCCATCGACCTACCCGATTACTCCACCGCCGGCGCCACCTCGAACCCCGCCACCTGAGCACCGACGCGGACCGCCGAATTCACGTCGCCGTATCCGTCGTAGCCGCCGATGCGCTGCACCACCTCGAAGAACAGGTCGGAGCCCACGGTGTGCGTGAACATGTGCAGGAATTCGCCGCCGGACTCGTCGGCGTCGTAGAGCAGCGAGCGCGAGCGCAGCTGGTCGATCCGCGCGGCGGGCAGGTCGAAGCGGGCGGTCACGTCGTCGTAGTAGTTGTCGGGAACGGGGAGCGGGTGCAGCCCGGCGGCGGCCAGCCGGTCCGCCGCGGCGAGGATGTCCGCGCTGCCGAAGGCGACGTGGGTGACGCCGCCGCGCCGCCGCAGCGGTCCCGACCCCGCGGCCTGGCCGGGGATCATCGCGGGCACGATCCGCAGCTCGCCACCGGTGTCGGTGGGGCGCGTGAGGGCCTGGGTGTGCAGCATCCCCACCGCGTCGGGGACATCGGTGCCCTCGTGCGCGGACATCGCGAACATCGAGCGCAACAGCAGGATCACGCCGTCCCATGAATCGGCCGGCACCGCGAGGCCGATGTGGTCGACGCCGATGAACACCCCCGCGTCCCCGCCGCTCTCGCGCGGGACCAGGTCGAAGGCCCGCTCCCACGCCTCGGCGGTGTCCGGGTGCCGCAGGTCCACCGAGGTCGCGCCCGTCACGTCGACCCGCAGCACCGAGTAGCCCTCGTGGCCCGCCCCGTCGGCCGCCGGGGCGACGACGCCCGCCGCTGCGGAACCCCCGCCTGTGCCCGACAGGGGGATCGGGACCGTGACAGCAGAGATGTCGAGCGCGTCGGACCGCGCGAGCCACGCGGCGGGATCGGAGCTGCGGATGCCGATCTGGGCCACCGCGGGCAGCTCGGCGGGCACGCCGGGTGCGGTGTAGACGGTGCCGACAGTGGGGTCGACGACGATCGCGACCGGGCCGTGCCGATACAACTGCAGGCCCGAGCCCGACTGCGCGGCACGCAGCGTGAAGCCGAGGCCGTGCAGCAGGTCGGCGAGCGCGGGGGCCATCGCAGGGCCCGCCGCGAGCCGGACGGAGACGATGTCGTCCAGCGGCGCGGGGCCCGCCGCGTCGCACTGCGTCTCGACCTGGTCGAACAGGTAGCGCAGCGATCGCTGCGCCTCGCGCGCCGTCCGCGCGGTGTCGGCCTCCCGGAAGACGTCGTTGAACACCTCGAGCGACCAGGGGCCGGCGTAGCCCGACGCGACCACCGCGCGCGCGAACCGCGTGAGATCAAAGGTCCCCTGGCCAGGGAACCGACGGTGGTGCCGGGACCACTGCAGGACGTCCATCGACAGGCGCGGCGCATCGGCCAGCTGCAGGAAGAAGAACTTCTCCGCGGGGATCGCGGCGATGCCGTCGGGGTCGTCGCCGGTCGAGAGCACGTGGAAGCTGTCGAGACACGTGCCGAGCGCCGGGTGGTCGACCCTCGCGACCAGCTCGTAGGCGTGGCGGTACCGGCCCACATGCGTGCCCCAGGCGAGGGCCTCGTACGCGATGCGCTTGCCGCGGGCCGCGGCCAGCTCGGCGGCCGCACCCAGCTGGTCCACGAGCTGCGCGTCGTCCCGCGACGCCGTCGGCAGCGGCGACGAGCAGACCAGGACGAGATCGCACCCCAGCTGGTCCATGACGTCGAACTTGCGCTCCAGCCGCCGCATGCTCGCGTGGAAACGCTCGGGCTCGGCGGAGTCGAGATCGCGGAAGGGCTGGTACAGGTCGATGGTCAGCCCCAGGTCGGCACTGCGGCGGGCCACCTCGGCAGGCGACAGCACGGAAGCGACGAGGTCCGGTTCGAACAGCTCGTAACCGTCGAAGCCCGCCGCCGCGACCGCCTCGAGCTTGGCACCGAGCGGTCCGCTCAGGCAGACGGTGGCGACGGCCGTACGGGGCGGCTCGAACATCCGTGAGCCGGCGGTGGGAACGGGGGTGGGATGCGCCATGAGGCGACCTTTCTCGAGTGCAGATTCGACCCGCACGCAATGTACCAGATCGTACACACCAGCCGGTGATATTTCGCACATCTCGGCGCCGAATACATGCCTACCACCTGGTGTTTCGACCTACTTTATTAACTATCTGGTCCGTTTGCTTGACATGGCCTACGACACGTTTGTACTGTGACTCCCACCACAAGGCCGGCGCCAGCGCCGCTCTCAGCCCGGAGGAACCGATGACCACAGCCGCGACCCCGCTGCACCAGCCGCGTAAAGCCGCCCTCGCCAGCTTCATGGGGAGCATGGTCGAGTACTACGACTTCTTCATCTTCGGCACCGCGTCCGCGCTGGTGTTCAACAAGATCTTCTTCCCCGACATCAGCCCGACCGCCGGCACCCTGGCCTCGTTCGCGACGTTCGGCGTCGCCTACATCGCCCGCCCGATCGGTGCCGTCATCGTCGGCCACTTCGGGGACAAGATCGGCCGGCAGCGGGTGCTGGTGTTCACCCTCGTGATGATGGGCCTGTCGACGTTCCTGATCGGCTGCCTGCCCGACTACCACACGATCGGCATGGGCGCCCCCCTCGCGTTGGTCGTCCTCCGGCTGCTGCAGGGCCTGTCCGCGGCCGGCGAGCAGTCCGGGGCCAGCTCGCTCACCGTCGAACACGCCGACGCCGGCAAACGCGCCTTCTACGCCAGCTGGACCCTCAACGGGACCCAGGCCGGCCTGGTGCTCGGCACCCTCGTGTACATCCCGATCGCGATGCTCCCCGACCACGCGCTGCTCAGCTGGGGCTGGCGGATCCCATTCCTGCTCTCGACCGTCGTGATGATCGTGGCCTACCTGATCCGCCGGACCCTTCCCGAGACCCCCGTCTTCACCTCGATGGAGGAGGGCGACGGCGTCGCCGAACTCCCGGTCGCGCTCCTGTTGCGCACGCACTGGCGCGCCCTGCTCCGGGTCATCGCCTGCGCGCTGATCTCCGTGATGAGCACTCTGTTCTCCACCTATGCACTCAAGTACGCGACGGGCGAGCTCGGCGTCTCCAAGGGCGACATGCTGCTGATCAGCGTGGTTGCCAACCTCGCGATGCTCGTGACCCAGCCACTGTGGGGCATCGCAGCCGACCGGATCGGCCGCAAGCCGATCTTCATCGGTGGCGCGGTGGTCTGCGCGGCACTGGCCTTCCCGTACATGTACCTGATCAGCACGGGTTCGTTCGCCACCATCCTCGTCGCGACGCTCGTGATCCAGTCGCTGGTCTACGCCGCCACCAACGCCGTGTGGCCCTCCTTCTACGCCGAGATGTTCCCGGCCGAGGTCCGCTACTCGGGCGTCGCGATCGGCACCCAGATCGGCTTCATGAGCTCCGGCTTCCTGCCGCTGATCGCCAGCGCCGTCCAGGGCCACGGGAGATTCGGCTGGGTCCCCGTCGCGGCGATCTGCGCCGGCTGTGCCGTCGCGGCCGCACTCGCCGGCGCCACCGCCCGCGAGACCCGCGGCACCGACACCATGGCCCTCGGCGGCGACGCGACGCCGAGGGTGGACGGTGGCATCGTCGGAGCCGTCACCGCGGCGTAGCACCCGCACCCCCTAGACCAGCCCGTCGCGACGCGAGGAGAATCACCACCATGTCTCAGCCGACCCGGATCCACTGCGCCCTCATCGGGCAGGGCATCAGCGCCTCACTCACGCCCGCGATGCACGAGCGCGAGGGCCGGCAGCAGGGCCTCGATTACACGTACGACATCGTGAACATCAGCCCGGACGACGCGCCCGGCTTCGACCTGGCCGGCTTCCTGCGGCGCTCCCGCGACGCGGGGCTGACCGGGCTCAACGTGACCCACCCGTTCAAGCAGCGGGTGATCGAGCACCTCGACGCGCTGAGCGCGGACGCCGCCCGACTCGGCGCGGTCAACACCGTCGAGTTCGACGAGTCCGGCCAGGCCACGGGACACAACACCGACTGGTCCGGGTTCGCCCGGAACTTCGCCCGCGGGTTCGCCGACGTCCCCGTGGACACCGTGGTCCAGCTCGGCGCGGGCGGCGCGGGGTCGGCCGTCGCGTACGCGATGCTCACCCGCGGCGTGCGGACGTTCCACCTGATCGACACCGACCGCGCCCGGGCGACCGCACTGGCCGAGTCGCTCGCCCGGATGTTCCCCAACGCCACCGTCGTCCCCGACGCCGCGACCGAGCTCGCCGCAGCCCTCGCCGGTGCGAACGGACTCGTGCACGCCACCCCTGTCGGCATGGCGCAGCACCCGGGCATTGCGTTCGACCCCGCCCTGCTGCGGCCGGACCTGTGGGTCGCCGACGTGGTCTACCGCCCCCTCGTCACCGAGCTGATCGAGCGTGCGCGCACCCTGGGGGCGCGCACGCTGTCCGGCGGCGGGATGGCCGTGTACCAGGCGGTCGATGCGTTCGAGATCTTCACCGGCATCACGCCCGACGCCGACCGCATGCTCGCGCACATGCACGACCTGATCGCCGCCGAGGTCGCCACCGCCGGCTGATCCGGGGCCTCCCCGGCCAGGAGATCGGCGCTCGGCGCCGTCGATCCGCCGATAGTGAACGGTAGGGTTAGTCCATGGCACGCCCCGTCACCGACGCCACCGTCCGCAAGCGAGACAGCGAGCGGACGCGGCGCGACATCATCGACATCGCCACCAAGGAGTTCGCCGACAAGGGGTACGCGGGCGCGCGGGTCGACGAGATCGCGGAGCGCACTCACACCACCAAACGGATGCTCTACTACTACTTCGGTGACAAGGACGGTCTGTACCGGGCGGTGCTCGAGCACTCGTACGGACGGATCCGCGCGCAGGAGCGGCGCGCAAGGATCGACGAGTCGGACCCCGTCACGGCCGTGCGGCAGATCGCCGAGATCACGTTCGACCACCACGACCGCAACCCCGACTTCATCCGCATCGTGGCCGGCGAGAACATCCTCAAGGGTGCCCACATGAACCACGCCGATCAGGTGGCCGGCATGGGCAGCCCGGCGCTCGACGTGCTGCGGCCGATCGTCGAGCGCGGCCGCGAACAGGGCGTCTTCCGCGACGACATCGATGCCCTCGACGTGCATCAGGCGATCAGCAGCTACTGCTTCTTCCGCGTCGCGAACCGGTACACGTGGAAGTCCTTGTTCGGCCAGAACCTCACAGCCCCCGACGAACGCGCCCGCCAGCGCCGGATCCTGGGCGACATGATCGTCGCGCTGCTGACGACGCCTGCCCAACCCTGAACCAACATGTGCACCCTTCCGTCGCCCGCATCGCCGACGGAAGGGTGCACATGTTGAGAGCGAGACCGACGGAAGGGTGCACATGTTGAGAACGGCCCGCCACCTCTGCAGGTGGCGGGCCGTTCTCGGACTATCGGTGGACTACTTGTCCGACGCCTCGTCGCTCTCGGCGGGCGCAGCGTCGACCGCGTCGTCCTCCGTCACGGCGGGCTCGTCCGCGGCCTCGACGGCGACGGGGGCCTCGGCCTCCGCAGCGGCCTCGACGGCGGCCGCCTTAGCGGCCTCCTGCGACGCGGCGACACGCGCGGCGCGCGAGCCCTCCGACGACGCGAGCTCCTCGGTCACCAGCTCGATGACCGCCATGGGGGCGTTGTCGCCCTTGCGGTTCTCGGTCTTGATGATCCGGGTGTAGCCACCCGGGCGATCGGCCATCTTCGGCGCGATCTCCTCGAACAGGACCGCGACGACATCCTTGTTCGGGATGTCCTTGAGGACCTCACGGCGGTTGGCCAGCTTGCCGTGCTTGGCATGGCTGATCAGCTTCTCCGCGTACGGACGCAGCTTCTTGGCGCGCGACTCCGTCGTGGTGATCCGGCCGTGCTCGAACAACGCCGTGGCGAGGTTCGAGAGGATGTGCTTCTGGTGCGAGGCCGAGCCGCCCATGCGGGCGCCCTTGATGGGCCTAGGCATTGTTTACTCCCTGTGGTGAAAGATTGGCGACAGCTCTGAGAGCTGCTCGGTCAGAGCTGCTCGGTCTCGGCGTAGTCCTGGTCGCCGCCGTCCTCGGACGAGAACGCCGGCTCGTCGCTCCACGTGCCGGTCGCGGGGTCGTAACCGTCGACCTGCGACGGGTCGAACGACGCGGGACTGTCCTTGAGCGCCAGGCCCAGCGAGTGCAGCTTGACCTTGACCTCGTCGATGGACTTCTGGCCGAAGTTGCGGATGTCCAGCAGGTCCGACTCGGTCCGGGCCACCAGCTCGCCCACGGTGTGCACACCCTCGCGCTTGAGGCAGTTGTACGACCGCACCGTCAGATCCAGGTCCTCGATCGGCAGCGAGAACGACGCGATGTGGTCGGCCTCGGCCGGCGACGGCCCGATCTCGATGCCCTCGGCCTCGACGTTGAGCTCGCGCGCCAGGCCGAACAGCTCGACCAGCGTCTTGCCCGCCGACGCCAGCGCGTCCCGCGCCGTCATCGAGTTCTTGGTCTCGACGTCCAGCACCAGCCGGTCGAAGTCGGTGCGCTGCTCGACACGGGTCGCCTCGACCTTGTAGGTCACCTTGAGCACCGGCGAGTAGATCGAATCGACGGGGATCCGCCCGATCTCGGCGCCCGACGCCTTGTTCTGCACGGCCGGCACGTAGCCGCGGCCCCGCTCGACGACGAGCTCGATCTCGAGCTTGCCCTTGTCGTTGAGGGTCGCGATGTGCATGTCCGGGTTGTGCACGGTGACAGACGCGGGCGGCACGATGTCACCGGCGGTGACGGTGCCGGGCCCCTGCTTGCGCACGTACATCGTGACCGGCTCGTCGTCCTCCGACGAGACGACCAGGCCCTTGAGGTTCAGGATGACGTCGGTGACGTCCTCCTTCACGCCCGGGACCGTGGTGAACTCGTGCAGCACGCCGTCGATGCGGATGCTGGTCACGGCTGCCCCGGGGATCGACGACAGCAGCGTGCGCCGCAGCGAGTTGCCGAGGGTGTACCCGAATCCCGGCTCGAGGGGCTCGATGACGAACCTCGAACGGGCCTCGGAGATGACCTCTTCGCTCAGGGTGGGGCGCTGCGAGATGAGCATTCTGTACTTCCTTTGTGTCGGGGCGTCCGCTATATGACGCCCAACGAGGCCGCCGGCAGGATCGCCGGCGGCCCGGGGCGCACGGAGGAGCAGTACGCTCTGCCGTCCGGCCGAGTACTACTCTCCGTGCGCTCGCTGTGCCCGATTGCTCGGGCGGTCGACTCCGTGCGCTTCGCTTACTTCGCCGACCACCCTCGGGGCTCGCTTACTTCGAGTAGTACCTCTGCCTTCTGCTCGAGTACTACTCTCCGTGCGCTCGCAAGCTCGCTTACTTCGAGTAGTACTCGACGATCAGCTGCTCCTGGAACGGAACGTCGATCTGCTCCCGCTCGGGAACCCGGTGCACCAGGATGCGCAGGGTCGAGGGGACCACCTGCAGCCATGCCGGGATCGGGCGATCGCCGACGAGCTCCTTGGCGATCTGGAACGGCGTGGTGCCCAGCGACTTCGGCTTGACGTCGATGATGTCGAACTGCGACACGCGGTACGAGGGGACGTCCACCGGATGACCGTTGACCAGGAAGTGACCGTGGGTCACGAGCTGGCGGGCCTGCCGGCGGGTGCGCGCCAGGCCGGCGCGGTACACGACGTTGTCCAGGCGGGTCTCGAGGATCTGCAGCAGCGCGTCGCCGGTCTTACCCGTGGCGCGGTTCGCCTCCTCGTAGTAGCGGGAGAACTGCTTCTCCATGACGCCGTACATGAAGCGCGCCTTCTGCTTCTCCTGCAGCTGGAGCAGGTACTCGCTCTCCTTGATCCGCGCGCGGCCGTGCTGGCCGGGCGGGTACGGGCGACGCTCGAACGCCTGGTCTCCACCGACGAGATCGGTGCGCAGACGACGAGACTTACGGGTGACGGGGCCGGTATAACGAGCCATTTCTCTTCTCTCCTACCTTCCCTAGACCCGGCGCCGCTTGGGCGGACGGCAGCCGTTGTGCGGCTGCGGCGTGACGTCGGAGATGGTCCCGACCTCGAGGCCGGCGGCCTGCAGCGAGCGGATCGCGGTCTCGCGGCCCGAACCCGGGCCCTTGACGAAGACGTCGACCTTCTTGACGCCGTGCTCCTGCGCCTTCCGGGCGGCGTTCTCCGCAGCGAGCTGCGCGGCGAACGGGGTGCTCTTACGCGAGCCCTTGAAGCCGACGTGACCGGAGCTGGCCCACGCGATCACGTTGCCACTGGGGTCGGTGATCGACACGATCGTGTTGTTGAACGTGCTCTTGATGTGCGCGTTGCCGTGCGGGACGTTCTTCTTCTCGCGACGCCGCGAGGCGCCCTTCTTCGCACCGGTGGCGGCGCGGGACTTCGGAGGCATTACTTCTTCTTTCCGGCGATGGTCTTCTTCGGACCCTTACGGGTGCGAGCGTTGGTCTTGGTGCGCTGGCCACGGACGGGCAGGCCACGACGGTGGCGGATGCCCTGGTAGCACTGGATCTCGATCTTGCGGCGGATGTCAGCCTGCACCTCGCGGCGCAGGTCGCCCTCGACCTTGTACTCGTTCGACTCGATGAAGTCGCGGAGCTTGGTCAGATCCTCGTCACTCAAGTCCTTGCTGCGCAGGTCCGGGCTCACGCCGGTTGCGTCGAGGATCTCGTGCGCGCGGGTACGGCCGATGCCGTAGATGTAGGTCAGTGCGATCTCCATGCGCTTCTCGCGCGGGAGATCGACACCCATGAGACGTGCCATTGCGGCTTGTTCCTTCTGTTCGCGGAGGTGTACTCCCCGTCCGTCCTCGGTGGTTCCGGCGCTTTCACGCCGGCCGGGGCCCCGGCCTCCGTGCCGGGGGTAGGCGAGGGCTCGTCTGCCCTCGCTGGTGCGGAGAGGTCATCTTCTGTCAGTCAAGCGGGATCCGCTGACAAGTGCTGCTGCTACTGCTTAGCCCTGACGCTGCTTGTGGCGCAGGTTCTCGCAGATCACCATGACCCGTCCGTTGCGGCGGATCACCTTGCACTTCTCGCAGATCGGCTTGACGCTGGGGTTGACCTTCACGTCAGTCCAATCGATCTGTTCGGTTGTCGCGCCGGCCCGGCGGACCAGCGCAGTGCCCCACGAATGGGGTACGCTTCCGGACACGGAAAAACCCGCGTACGCACGCGACGATCCAGTGTACGCGCGAGGGCTTCTACGCCCAAATCCAGAGCTCCGTCCGTCCCACGCGGCACAGGAGTGCTAACTTCTTCTTCGTTACGACGAATCGTTCGCAACCAGAACGGTGGGGCGCCTGCTGCGCCCGGCCGGCACGCGGCCGACATTCGGCTGCGTCGCCACGACAGACAGGGCGAGCATGCAGACACCCCTTGATGCCGGTTCCCGGCGCGCCACCCGTCCCAGCCGGGCCCGCAAGGCCCTCGCGCTGATCACCGGCACCGTCGCAGTCGCGGCGTCGCTGACGGCCACCTCGGTCGGCACCGCCGCTGCGGCCGTCCGAGTGTCCATCGCGCCGGGCTCGGAGATCGCCATCATCGCCAAGCGACTCGGCCCGCACAGCGCCAGCGTCAACGAGTGCACCGTGGGCTTCATCGCCACCGACGGTGCCGGTCGCAAGGTGGCCATCACGGCCGGCCACTGCGGCCGCCCCGGCGAACAGGTGGCCGCCAGGGACCTCAGCGGTGGGAACGCGCTCATCGTCGTGGGCAGGGTGGCGCGTTCGACCACCCCGCCCACGAAGAAGGGCCCGAACGGCGCGCTCGAAGCGGCCGACCCGAATGTGCCCGACTGGGCGACCATCACCTTCATCAAGGGAGTGCCGATCAGCGACTCCGCCGGGCCGGTGCACCCGACCCGAGTCGGCCGCGCGCGGATCGGCGACCCGGTGTGCCACGACGGCATCACCACCGGCTGGCGCTGCGGGCACGTGGTCGACGTCTCGGGGCACCGCGTGCTCACCGACATCGCCCTGCGTCCCGGCGACAGCGGCGGCCCGTTCATCCGCACGACCGACGGGGCCGCCCTGGGCATCGCGAGCACGTCCGACCGGCCGCTCCACCAGAAGCCCGGTGGTAAGGAGTACTCCGAGTTCAACGATCTCGGGTTCATCCTGCGGGCGGCTGGGCTGCAGCTGGCCACGTAGTCCGCGACACCAGGCAGACACGCAGCAGCAGAAGGGCCGCTCCCGAGGGGAGCGGCCCTTCTGGTTGCTGCTGCTGCGCCTATCCGGTCACCCGGGCCGGCGTGGCTGCCTACTTGTAGCGGTAGACGATCCGCCCGCGGCTCAGGTCGTAGGGCGACAGCTCGACCACGACGCGGTCCTCGGGGAGGATCCGGATGTAGTGCTGGCGCATCTTCCCACTGATGTGCGCGAGCACCTTGTGGCCGTTCTCCAGCTCGATGCGGAACATTGCGTTCGGCAGCGGCTCGACCACCCGGCCCTCTACCTCGATGGCTCCGTCTTTCTTGGCCATACCCTCCACGATCCTGTGTATTCGAACCCCACTCAGCCGACCGAGGCCGGCTGGTCGACCGAGACGACCTGATCGACCGGATAAGCAGGGGCGGCAGAGATTGCCGTACCATCGATCGATTCTACGCGTCGGCCAGGTCGGGACCAAAAGAGCCCGGATCGGTGAGTAGGTCCAGCGCCAGTTCCACCGAGTCGGGGACGAAGTCGGCGGGCTCGGAGTGCACCACAGCCAGGAGCTCCGGCACCGTCATCCACCTGCCGTCCGCAACCTCCTCGGGCTGCCAGGTGACGACGCCGTCGTACACACACGCGTACTGGAAGCACACGAACCGCGTCCGCGCATCCTCGTAGCGCCGCACACCGAGCCGCCGCAGCGGCACGCCGTGCACGCCGAGTTCTTCGAACGCCTCGCGCGCCGCGCCGTCGTCGGGCCCCTCTCCCGCGAGTAGCACGCCGCCGCAACAGAAGTCGCGTAGTCCGGGGTACACGTCCTTGGTCGCGGTTCGACGGTGCACGTAGATCCGCCCGGCGCGGTCGTAGACCAGGACCCCGGTCGCGCCGTGCCGCAGGTTCTCGGCGCGTACCCGCCACCTGGGCGCTGCGCCGCACACTGCGCCGTCGTCGTCGAACAGCGCCACCACCTCGTCATCGGCCATATGTCGATGACACCACAACAGGTGCGGTCGCCCTGCGGGAAACTCTTCCCTTTCGGCACCGGATCCTGTTTCATGACGCGCATGACGAACCCGGACAACACCCCCTGGCACTTCGAGACCGCGCAGGTCCACGCGGGGCAGAATCCCGACCCGGCCACCAACGCTCGCGCGCTCCCGATCTACCAGACCACCTCGTACACGTTCGACAGCACGGACCACGCGGCCGCGCTGTTCGGGCTGGCCGAGCCGGGCAACATCTACACGCGCATCATGAACCCCACGCAGGACGCGGTCGAGCAGCGGATCGCCGCGCTCGAGGGCGGTGTCGCGGCGCTGCTGCTGGGCTCCGGCCAGGCGGCCACGACGCTGGCGATCCTCAACATCGCCGAGGCCGGCGACCACATCGTCTCCAGCCCGTACCTGTACGGCGGCACGTACAACCTGCTGCACTACACGTTCGCCAAGCTGGGCATCGACGTCACCTTCGTCGAGGACCCCGACGATCTGGAGCAGTGGCGTGCCGCCATCCGCCCCGAGACGCGGGCGTTCTTCGGCGAGACCATCGCCAACCCGCGCGGCCACGTCCTCGACCTGGAGGGCATCTCGGGCGTCGCGCACGACAACGGCCTGCCGCTGATCGTCGACAACACCGTGGCGACCCCGTACCTCCTGCGGCCGCTCGAGCACGGCGCGGACATCGTGGTCCACTCGGCGACCAAGTACCTCGGCGGCCACGGCACCGCGATCGCCGGCGTCATCGTCGACGGCGGCACGTTCGACTGGACCCGGGGCCGGCACGCGAACTTCACCACCCCCGACCCGTCGTACCACGGCGTCGTCTTCGCGGAGCTGGGCGCCCCGGCGTACGCGCTCAAGGCGCGGGTACAACTGCTGCGCGACCTCGGCCCCGCGGTGGCCCCGTTCAACGCGTTCCTCATCGCTCAGGGCGTCGAGACCCTGAGCCTGCGCGTAGAGCGGCACGTCGCGAACGCCCAGAAGGTCGCGGAGTTCGTGCAGGGCACCGACGGTGTCACCGAGGTGTACTACCCCGGCCTGGCGTCGTCACCGTCGCACGCGCGCGCCGAGCAGTTGCTGCCCAAGGGCGCCGGCGCGATCGTCGCCTTCGAGCTGGCCGGTGGCGTGCCCGCGGGCAAGGCATTCGTGGACGCGTTGGCGCTGCACAGCCACGTCGCCAACATCGGCGACGTGCGGTCGCTGGTGATCCACCCCGCCTCGACCACGCACCAGCAGCTGTCCGAGCAGGAGCAGCTCGCGTCGGGCGTCACCCCGGGCCTGGTGCGCTTGGCCGTGGGCATCGAGCACATCGACGACATCCTGGCCGACCTGCAGCTCGGCTTCGAGGCCGCGGCGAAGGCCGGCTCGGTGGCTGCGGCGGTCTGACGTGACGGCCCCGGCGCCGGTTCGGCACATCCTTCCGGCAAGGCCCGACGTGCCCCCGCGCACGTCGCGGGCTGACGGTGCCGGGCGGGCCGACGGTGCCGGGACCTGGCGGTCGTTCTGGCTGATCGCTGTGCAGCGCGGAATCACCTGAGCCCGGCGCCCACCCCTCGGGGCCCAGAACGCGACGGTCGGGCGATATGCGAATCTCGACCCCCCACCGGAGGCACCCGAGCCGCGCGCGTAACCCGGGGTGGATGTCAGGATTACCCGGTGACAGTCACAGATGACCCGATCGGCGACCGCCGCCCCCGCATCGCCATCGAGCGCCGCGGAATCGAGCACATCCCAGCCGGCGAGCGGCGGGGCCACCCGCTGCAGCTCGGAGCGATGTGGTCCGGGCTCACGCTCAACGTCCTGTCCGTCGTGTACGGGACCATCCTGGTCCAGATGGGGCTGAGCTGGTGGCAGGCGGTCGCGGCCTCGATCCTGGGTAACCTCTCCTGGATCCTCACCGGCATCGTCTCGCTCGCCGGACCGGCCGCGGGCACCACCACGTTCGGGGTGACGCAGCTGGTGTTCGGCCGCTGGGGTGTGCGGCCGGTGGCGTTCTTCAACTGGATCATGATGCTCGGCTACGAGGTGCTCGACCTCGTGATCATGGTCCTCGCCGCCAAGGCGCTGCTGGGGATGGCGGGCATCGCCGTCCCGGACGGCCTCGAACTCGCCCTGGTCCTGGTGCTCTCGGTGGCGCAGGCGATCCTGCCGCTTCTGGGGCACGCCGCGCTGACGCGGGTGGTGCGCGTACTGGCGGTCCCGTTCGCGGCGTGCTTCGTGATCATGGCGGCGTTGGTGGCCGGCAAGGTGCACACCGGCGGCACTCCGCCGACGACGCTCGCGGTGTTCCTCACCGGCGTGGCGCTCACGGCCAGCTCCTCTGGGCTCGGCTGGTCCCCGACGTCGGCGGACTACTCGCGGTACCTGCCGCAGCGCACGTCCCGTAGCCGGATCGTCCTCGCCGTCAGCGTCGGCGGGGCTGTCCCGCAGATCCTCCTGATGATGCTCGGCGCGGCGATCGCGATCGCGATGCCCAAGGCGACCGACCCGGTATCGGGGCTGCCAACGGTGTTCCCGCACTGGTTGGTGGCGGGCTATCTGGTGCTGGTGATCGTGCAGATGGTGGCGCTCAACGCCGCAGACCTCTACTCGTCGGGGGTGACCCTGCAGGCGATGGGGCTCCGGCTGCGACGGTGGCAGGCCGTCGTGCTCGACGGCTGCCTGTGCGCGGTGGTCGGCGCGATCGTGGTGTCGTCGAACGGCTTCTACACCTTCGTCAACAACTTCCTGCTGTTCATGATCGTGTGGTTCGCGCCATGGACCGGGGTGTTCGTCACCGATATGTGGTGCCGCCGTGGACGGTACGACGATTCGACGGCGCCGCTGCGCCGCCTGTTCGCTCCGCGCGCGTTGTGCGCGCAGGCGACCGGGATGGTCGCGTCCGTGCTGTGCCTGCACACCAGCATCTTCACGGGGCCGGTGTCCGCGGCGCTCGGCCACGCCGACCTCAGCCTGGTGGCCGGGATCCTCGTCGGCGCGGGCACGTACCTGCTGCTGCGGCGCAGCGGCGCGGAAACGTCCGTATGACCGACGCGAACCCGACGCCCGTCTCACCGGGGACGACGGTCAGCCGCGCACTGGCGCAGGCGATCCCGAAGGTCAGCCTGCACTGCCACCTGCTCGGCTCCGTGCCCGCCGCGACGACGGTGGAGCTCGCCCGCAGGGCCGGCGTGCGCATCCCCGGCGACCCCGACGCCGAATCCGTCTACGACAGTGCGGCATACGCGGACCTCGGCCAGTTCCTCTCGGTCTACGACCTCGTGGGCGCGTCGCTGATCTCCCGCGACGACGTGCGGCGCGTGACCTACGAGTCGCTGACGTGCTTCGGCTCCGACCACTCCGTCTGGTACCGCGAGATCTTCGTGACGCCGCAGCCCAGCCCGCTCCCCTATCCGCAGTTCCTCAGCGGGGTGCTCGACGGCATGCGCGACGCCCGGTCCGACACCGGCATCGAGAGCCGGATCGTGATGGCGATCAACCGCGAGCACAGCGTCGCCGAGGCGGTGGAGTTCGTGCAGCAGGTGATCGACCATCGCGTCGACGAGGTGATCGGCATCGGCCTCGACTACGAGGAGGTCAACGGGCCACCGGCCCCGTTCGCACCGGCCTACGCCCTCGCCCGCCGCGGCGGCCTGCACCGCACGGCCCACTCGGAGAGCGGGCCGCCCTCGGCGATCGAGGTGATCCTCGACGAACTGCGGTGCAGCCGCATCGATCACGGCTATCACGTGGTCACCGACGAACGCATCACCCGCCGATGCGTGCAGGAGCGGATCCCGTTCACGGCGACACCGGTCAGTTCCGACATCGGACGCTACAGTGGCTCGGGCGACGGCTCGCACCGACGAATCCGCGAGATGGTCGATGCGGGCCTGCAGGTGTGCATCGACTCGGACGACCCGCCGATGTTCGGCACCGACCCCACCAACGACTTCCACGCAGTCGGCAACGCCCTCGGTTACGGGCTCGATACGCTGACGACGTTCACACGCAACGCGATCGACGCATGCTGGCTGGACGAGAGCGACAAACAGTCCTTACGCGGCCGGCTCGACGCGTGGGCGGGAGAGCACCGGGACGCGATACCCGAGGAGACGCCTTGACATTCACCGTCCCGGCAGTGGACATCACCCCGTACGTCGCCGGCGGCAGCGACGACCAGCGGCGCGTCGTGGCGGACGCGGTCGACGCCGCCTGCTCGACGGTGGGTTTCATGCAGGTCCTCGGCCACGGGATCCCCGAGGCGACGCAGGACGGGCTCGCGGCGGCGATCGACGGGTTCTTCGGGCTCGCCCCGGCGACCAAGCGGGACTACTGGGTGCCCGGTGCCAACCGCGGCTACAGCCCACCGAAGAGCGAATCGCTGAGCCTGAGCCTGGGCGTGGCGTCCGCGAACCGGATGAACGACTTCTTCGAGGCGTTCAACGTCGGGGTGGAGGCCCGCTCGTTCACCGGGCTCGACCTCGACGAGGCGGACTACGGCATCAACGTGTGGCCCCACGAGGTCGACGACTTCAAGCGCCGCCTCACAGCGTATTTCGCGGAGGCGGGCCGCGTCGCGCGCACTCTCACCACGATCTTCACCGACGCGCTCGGGCTGCCGCACGACTACTTCGAGCGGATCACCGGGCACTCGATCGACGTGCTGCGGATGAACAACTACGCGCTGCCCGCGGGCACCGTGGTGGCACCGGACGCCGACATCACCGGGATGGGCGAGCACACAGACTTCGGAATCGTCACGGTGCTGTGGGCGGACCGGGTCGCCGGACTGCAGGTCCTGGGGACGGACCGACGGTGGCACGACGTGCAGCCGCTCGGCGGCGCGCTGTTGGTCAACCTCGGCGACCTCACGGCCCGGATCACCAACGACCGCTGGATGTCCACGCTGCACAGGGTCAAGCCGCCGATCGTCGACGGCGCGGTGGCCCGACGCCGCTCGGCCGCGTACTTCCACGACGGTGACGTCGACGCCGTGATCACCACCGCACCGCAGTTCCTCGACGCGGACGGGGCCTGGCCTACGAGCCGATCGTGGTGCGCCACCACATCGCCGCCAAACTGGCGGGCTCGCGGCAGGGTAAGGCGAACGTCGGCGCGGTCCGCGAGGCCGCGAGGGTGCGGGCGGCGCGGCCGAACTGAACCGGCCGCGCGGACGGGCGCCCCGCTCCCGTCCCGGGTACTCGGTGGCAGCCGGCAGTGGGGGACGGTCCGGCGTCGAGCACCTGCGCCCAGTCGGTGTCCGCGGCGCGGGCGGCGTCGGTGTGCACCGCGCCGATCGCCGCCTGCACCTGGTAGCGGCCCAGCCGGCCCCGCCCCTGCCGGTCGGCCGCGAGGCATCGTCGCACCAGCGCGTGACCATCGACCGGGCCCGACCTGCGCGTACATCTGCTCGATCTGCTCGGGGACGGCGCCTCGGCGTCGACGCTGCCGTGCACGGTGAACAGGTACTGGGCCATGACGAGCTCCTCCGGTGGTGGTGGTGGTGCGGCGGCATCCGCCGCCGTCACACCGACCGCGAACGGCGGACCCCCACTACGACGGCACGTCGTGAGCCGTCAGTGCGCACCGCGCTCGAGCGCGGACTGCACCTGCCGCTCGAGGGCGACGGTGGCGGGCCGCGGCAGCGCGGCCAGATCGTACAGCTCGCGGCGCGCGCGGGGGTATGCCTGCTGCCGCTCGGCGGGCGTCGCACCGGCGTC
>NZ_BAABFR010000074.1:0-25840 GCF_039541155.1 Tsukamurella soli | reverse complement strand
TCACCAACTGGAAGAAGGCCATCGAACAGCTGTCGGTGGCCTACCCCGACCGAATCGACCAACACCTCTAAGCACAGCTAACAGAAATCACCAATCAGGAACTTACACAGAAAACTTGACAAGCTCCGCGCGCCACACCCCGAGCTGAGTAGCCACCTCTCCCCCGGGTGGTATCACCGCGTACGGTGGACGGCGGAGGTACAGCCCGGGGAAGGCCCCTGACCTGCTACCCGGACCCTCCACCGTATACGGCGATTTCGCGCCGCCGGTCCTTGGCAGTGTCGATCGGCGCCCGGGAGCGCCAGCGGAGCACACGGCTCGTGACGATCACCGAAGACGCGGCCGCCGCTTTGGCGGTCCTGACCTACGCGCTGGACGAACCCACCACCGACCTCGCCGACAGTCTGCGTCGGTTGACCCTCGAGACCGCGACCGCCGTGACCAGCTACCTCGGGCTGAGCGTCGTTGTCGCCCAGAATGATCCCCCGCTCACCATCACCGCGACGGCCGACGGGGGCTTGGTCGGCCCCATCCGCGCCTCGTTACACATCTGGCTCTCCGGCAGAGGACAAGCACCCGAACCGGTCGGGATAGCCCTCATCCTCTACGCCGGGGCGCCGGGCGCCTACGTCGACCTCGCTGCCGATCTCGCATGGCGGACGGGGCGACCCCCGGCCGAGATCACGCTCGACCAGCACCTCACCGTCCCCACCGCTGTCGACATCGCCGACCGACTACGCGCGGCGTCTGACATCGATCAGGCGATCGGAGTACTCATCGGACGCGGCCACACCCCAGAACAAGCCCGCCGCCACCTCGACAGCGATGCCGCCGACAACCGAACCGACCGGCATACCGCCGCCCGATCGATCCTCGACGGGGTGGGAATGGTCGTCGGTCGTCGAGGTACCCGTCAACGACCGCGTCGGCGACCGGGCACGGACTGAGCCAGGCCCAGAGGCGTTGCAGGATCGATGGAGCGACACACGGCGATGGAGATGTCCGGCGGAGTCGACAGGGCCGGGAGCACGGCGGATCCGGGCCCTCACGGTGTAGCGTCGACGGAGCTGGGACGCTCAACCAGTCCGGAATGAGGGTGACCGTCCGCCGTCGCCCCTAACCGAGCCCTCGCTCACTGCCGCACACTCCGGTGACGACCGCACACCACGAGTCGTCATGAATATTTTGTGCTCTCTGAAATCGGTTACTGCGCAAGAGTTCCCAGTCGACAGCGCCCTCGTTCGGATCCGGCGTGGCGTCACGGGTCGCGTACGGCGCGAACCGCTCTCCGGCAGCGGTTATGGGGAACTGACGCCATGACCGAGACCTCCACCGTGCTGGGGATGTGCTGTCTGTCGCCGGGCACCTCACCATCTTCCGACCTGCCGGACCGTTCTGGTCGATCCGCCCGGCCCGCATCCTGCTGATCGCCGTCTGTGGCGCCCAGACGATCGCGACCCTCATCGCCGTCTACGGGCTGTTCATGACCCCGCTCGGATGGACGTGGGCCGCCGCGGTCTGGGTCTACGCAGTGGTCTGGTTCCTGATCAGCGACCGCATCAAGATCCTCGCGTACCGCATCCTCGCGCCGGCGAAGAAGACGTCCGGACCATCCGCGAACCGCACAGGCAGCAACCGTTGAACCACCCCGGGTGTCCCGGAGGATCTCTCAGTTCGCTGTGCCTACCGGCTGGTGACGCCGGTTCCGACGCCTTCGACTCCGCACGCTCCGTCGCCGCTACCTCGCCGGGCCGTACACACACCGCCCTAGACTCGTCCGCAACGACTCCGCACGCTCCGCCGCTGCTACCTCGCCGGGCCGTACACACACCGCCCTAGACTCGTCCGCAACGACTCCGCACGCTCCGCCGCTGCTACCTCGCCGGGCGGGGGCAGCTCGGGTGCGAGCCCGCCGTCACCAGCTCCGACACCGCGGCACGGGGATCGGGCGCGGTCACGAGAGCCTCGCCGACGAGTACCGCATCGGCACCGGCACCGGCGTAGGTGAGCAGATCGTGCTTGTCCCGGACGCCCGACTCGGCGACCTTGATCACGTGCGACGGCAGGCCGGGCGCGATCCGGGCGAAGCAGTCGCGGTCGACCTCGAGGGTCTTGAGGTTACGTGCGTTGACACCGATCACGGTGGCGCCGGCATCGAGCGCGCGGTCGGCCTCGGCCTCGGTGTGAACCTCGACCAGCGCGGTCATGCCCAGCGACTCGGTGCGGTCGAGCAGCGCCGCCAGCGCGTCCTGTTCGAGCGCCGCGACGATCAGCAGGATCAGGTCGGCACCGTGCGCACGAGCCTCGTGGATCTGGTAGGGCCCAACGACGAAGTCCTTGCGCAACACCGGGATCCGAACCTTGGCCCGAACCGCGTCCAGGTCGTCGAGCGACCCCTTGAAGCGGCGCTCCTCGGTGAGCACACTGATCACCCGAGCACCACCGGCCTCGTATTCGAGAGCCTGCTGCGCGGGATCGGCGATGTTGGCCAGCGCACCCTTGGACGGGCTCGCGCGCTTGACTTCGGCGATGACGGCGATGCCTGGCTGCCGGAGCGCCGCGGTCGCATCGAGCGACGGCTTCGCGGCGTTCGCCAGCTTCTTCATGGCCTGGTAGTCGATGCGCGCCTCCCGTCGGGCGACGTCCTCACGGACGCCCTCGATGATCGAATCGAGCACTGTGGGGGAGTTCACGCCGGACGACCCTTTCCTCTCGTGCAAGCGACTGGTGAAGAGATTATCGCCCGGTCCCGCCCGTCACATCGCCGGGTCCCGCCGATGCCTCACCGTCGACCTCGGTGGGGTCTGCGCCCGTGTCCAGCGCGTCCCACAGGTCGCGTTCGGACAGGCCGGAGCCGTCACCGTCGTCGTCCCCAGCGCCGGCGTCACCCTGCGGCGTCGACGCAGCACCGGGCTCTGCACCGGTGGCCCCCGCGTTGCGGCCCGCCGCGTCGGCGAACACCTTGCGCTCGAGTTCGGCGCGCCGCGCGCCGGGCGCGAGGTAGCGCCCGTCCATGCCGGCCCCGCCCCCCGTGGAACGGCTGCCGCGGATCAGCACCACCGCCGCGGCCACCGCGGCCAGGCTGCCGAGCAGAGCGACGACCGGAGCCACGTGGTGAGCGTCGATCAGCACGACGACATCCTTGTGCGGCAGGTCGAGGGCCTGCTCGGCGTGCCCGACATCGGGGTCGGAGGTGAGCACCCCGAGCGCGGGCACCGTCGCCGCCACGGCGACGACGGCGATCAGCACCGCCACCACACGGCGCATGCGGTTCTTCAGGGCGACCGCCGCGGCGATCCCGGCGAGTATCACCAGCGCCAGCGGCGTGAGCGCGCCCGCCCACTGTTGGCCCGACGCCGACAGGTGCCGCTCCGGGCTCAATCCGTCGGCGACGGTCACTGCCACCCACGTCATCCGCGACGACACCCACAGCAGGACGGCCGCCACCACCAGAAGCGCGCTCGTGATCCCCAGACTGCGCCGGGCGGTCACTGCTCCCCCGCCTCGAAGACCGGCGTCATCGTGCCGGCCGCGGCGACGGCGCGCAGTGCGGCGGTCGCCTTGTTGCGGGCCTCGTTGAACTCGTACGGGCCGTTCGAGTCGGCCACCACGCCGCCGCCGGACTGCACGTAGGCGGTGCCGTCCTTGAGCACCGCGGTGCGGATCGCGATGGCGGTGTCGGCGTCGCCCGCGAAGTCGAGATAGCCCACGACGCCGCCGTACACCCCGCGGCGCGTCCGCTCGACCTCGTCGATCAGCTCCATCGCCCGGACCTTCGGCGCGCCGGTGAGGGTGCCCGCCGGGAAGCACGCGGTGACCGCGTCCAGCGCCTGCCTGCCCTCGGCGAGCTCGCCCGACACCGTCGACACCAGGTGCATGACGTGGCTGTACCGCTCGATGCGGCGATAGTCCGAGACCCGCACGCTGCCGGGGCGACAGACCCGCCCGAGGTCGTTGCGCCCGAGGTCGACGAGCATCAGGTGCTCGCTGTTCTCCTTCTCGTCGGCCTGCAGCTCCTTGCCGAGCAGCACGTCCTCCTCGGGGGTCTGCCCGCGCCACCGCGTGCCCGCGATCGGGTGGGTGGTCGCGACCCCGTCGGCGACGGTGACCAAGGCCTCCGGGCTGGAGCCGACGATGGAGAAGGCCAGCGAACCGTCGGGGGCCGGGACCTGCAGCAGGTACATGTACGGGCTGGGGTTGGAGGCGCGCAGCACGCGGTAGACGTCGATCGGGTCGGCGTCGGTGGACATCTCGAACCGCTGCGACGGCACCACCTGGAACGCCTCGCCCGCCTCGATGTCCCCGACCAGCTTCTCGACGATGGCCGTGTACTCCTCGACGGTCCGCTGTGCGGCGTACTCCGGGTCCGGGCGGGTGAACGTGGACACCGACGAGGCGAGCGGCTGCCCCAGGGCCTGGGTCATGCGATCCAGGCGGCGCACCGCGTCGCCGTAGGCCAGCTCGACCCGCTCCGGGGAGTCGTCCCAGTTCACCGCGTTGGCCACCAGCGTGATGGTGCCCTCGTGGTGGTCGATCGCGGCCACGTCGGTGGCCAGCAGCAGCACCATCTCGGGCAGGTGCAGGTCGTCGACGGGGGTGCCGGGCAGCCGCTCCAGCCGACGCACCGCGTCGTAGGCCACGTATCCCACCATGCCGCCGATCAGCGGCGGCATGCCCTCGATGTGCTCCGACGACAGCAGGCGGAGCACCTCGCCGAGCACGTCGAACGGGTCGCCGCCCGCCGGGGCTCCGGCCGGCACGGTCCCGATCCACGCGGCCTCGCCGTCGCGCACGGTGAGCGCCGACGGCGCCGGGGCCCCCACGAACGACCATCGCGCCCACGACTGGCCCGCGGCCGCCGACTCCAACAGGAACGTGCCCGGCCGGCCGGCCGCGATCTTGCGGTACGCGGAAAGCGGTGTCTCGCCGTCGGCGAGCACCGTCCGGGTGACCGGTACGACGCGGTGCCGGGCCGCCAGGTCGAGGAACTGCTCGAGCGTGGTGGTGGACCCGTCGGGCCGGCCGCGGTGCGCCGTGGAGCCCGCGGGCTGGGTCGGTACGTGTGTGCTGCTCATCGCCACCATTATCTGCCCCCGCCGATCCACCGACCGCGCGGGCCGGTGCACCGTGTCGTACGGTTGGCGCATGCGCATCGGCCGCCCGGCCCCGTCGTTCGCACTCCCCGACCAGACCGGCACCGTCCGCACCCTCGACGAGCTGCGCGCGGGCCGCCGCGCCGCCCTGTTCTTCTACCTCAACTCTGCGACTCCCGTGTGCGTGGCAGAGGTCGGTCGGTTCCGCGACGCCGCGGGCGAGTTCGACCGCCTGGGCGTGGCGCGGATCGGGGTCAGTATGGACACGGCGGCACGGTCGGCGGCGCTGGCGGCGGCCGTCTCCCCCGGATTTCCGCTGCTCTCGGACGTCGACGGCGGGGTCGCCGAGACCTACGGCGTGCGGCGCGGCCGCTACTCGGTACTGCCGGTCAAGCGCGAGACGTTCGTGATCGACACGGACGGCACGGTGCTGCACATCGTGGTCGCCGAACTGCGCGCGGTAGCCCACGTCGAGGAGTCCCTGGCGTTCCTGCGGATGCTGGCGGGCCAGGCGAAGGCCCGGTAGTCACTCGCCGCCGAGCAGCAGCCCGTCGTCGAAGCAGGTGTGCGTGCCGGTGTGGCAGGCCGGGCCGGTCTGCCGGACCCTCAGCAGGACGGTGTCGCCGTCGCAGTCGAGCCGCACGGACTCCACGTACTGCGTGTGGCCGGAGGTCTCGCCCTTGACCCACAGCTGTCGCCGCGAGCGCGAGTAGTACGTGGCCTTGCGCGTCGCGAGGGTGAGCGCGAGGGCCTCGTCGTCCATCCACGCCTGCATCAGCACGTCGCCGGTGCCGGCCTCCTGCACGACCGCGGCGATCAGGCCGGCGTCATTGCGCTTGAGCCGGCTCGCAATACCCGGATCCAGCTCCGTCATCGGACCACCAGCCCCGCACGTCGCATCTCGTCCTTCACATCACCGATCGTCATATCCCCGAAGTGGAAGACGCTGGCCGCGAGCACCGCGTCGGCGCCGGCCGCGACCGCGGGCGGGAAGTGCTCGACCGATCCGGCACCGCCGGACGCGATGACCGGGACCGAGACCGCCGCTCGCACAGCGGCGATCATCCGCAGGTCGAAGCCGGCCTTGGTGCCGTCTGCGTCCATCGAGTTGAGCAGGATCTCGCCGACGCCGAGTTCCTCGCCCCGCCTGGCCCATTCGATCGCGTCGATGCCGGTGCCTCGCTTCCCGCCATGCGTGGTCACCTCCCAGCCCGACGGGGTGCGCTCGCCGCCGTCCGGCACGGTGCGGGCGTCGACGGACAGCACGATGCACTGCGAACCGAACCGATTGCTCAACTCCCGCAACAGCTCCGGGCGGGTGATCGCGGCGGTGTTCACCGACACCTTGTCTGCGCCGGCGCGCAGGAGCGTGTCGACGTCCTCGACGGAGCGGACGCCGCCGCCCACCGTGAGCGGGATGAAGACCTGCTCCGCGGTGCGGCGGACCACGTCGAGCATCGTGCCCCGGCCCGAGCTCGACGCGGTGACGTCGAGGAACGTGAGCTCATCGGCGCCCTGCGCGTCGTATGCCGCGGCCAGCTCCACCGGATCACCCGCGTCGCGTAGGTTCTGGAAGTTCACGCCCTTGACCACACGCCCGGCGTCGACGTCCAGGCACGGGATCACGCGCACGGCCACCGTCATCGTTCCGCTCCTTCGCGTGCTCCCGCATCCCGGTAGTCGCCGGGCTCGCCCGCGGACCGAACCACCTCGTACAGCTCCTCGTACACACCGGGCGCGCCGAGCAGCGCGGAGTCGGACCCGGCGTGCCATCCGCGCCCCGCCAGGTCGGTCACGGTGCCGCCTGCGGCGAGGGTGAGCGCGACGCCCGCGGCGTTGTCCCACGGGTGGTGTCCGAAGCACACCGCCCCGCCCAGCGCCCCGGAGGCGGTGTACGCCATGTCGACGCCCGTGCTGCCGAACAGGCGGATCCGCGACACCGCGCGGGACACCTCGCCGATCACGGCGAACCGATAGTCGCCCGGGAACCGGCCACGCGTGCCGCGGCTGAAGCTGCCACACGCGATCATGGTGTCGGCCAAGGTCTTCCGCTGCAGCTGCGGCAGCCTCTCGCCGTTGTTGGTCACGCCGCCGCCGACGCGTCCGGCGAACCGGTCGCCGTTCAGCGGGAACCAGGCCAGACCCGCGACGGGCAGGCCGTCGTGCAAGAGCCCGAGCAGGATCCCGCACGCGGGATAGCCGACCGAGTAGTTGAAGGTGCCGTCGATGGGATCGAGCACCCACACGCTGCCCTGATCCACTGCCGGGCCGCCGAACTCCTCACCGTGCACCGGGATCCCGGTCGCGTCGGCGATCGCCCCGGAGATCCGGCGCTCGAGCTCGAGGTCGAGGTCGGTCGCGAAGTCGGCGGGCCCCTTGTCGACGGTGGCGGGCGCGCCGAGACCCTCGACGAACCGCGGGGCCGCATCGTCGAGAACCGCTGTGGCGGCGGCGATCAGGGCGTCGGGGTCGGAGGTGAGACCGAGGGGCAGGGTCACCGGCGCGACACCGCGTCCAGGGCCTGCGGGAGCGTGAACCGGCCCGCGTACAGGGCCTTGCCGACGATGGCACCCTCGACACCGTCCGGCACCAGAGTGGCGATCGCCTCGAGGTCCGCGATAGTCGAGACACCGCCGGAGGCGATGACGGGGGCCTCGGTGGCGTTCGCCACCGAGGCCAGCAGCTCGATGTTGGGGCCGGCGAGCGTGCCGTCCTTGGACACGTCCGTCACCACGAAACGTGCGCAGCCGTCGGCATTGAGGCGCTCGAGCACCTCCCACAGGTCGCCACCGTCGGACACCCAGCCACGGCCGCGCAGCCGCCATTCACCATCGATCAGCTTGACGTCCAGGCCCACCGCGATCCTGTCGCCGTATTCGGCGATCGCACGGGCACACCACGTCGGGTCCTCGATCGCGGCGGTACCGAGGTTGACGCGCGTGCACCCGGTGGCGAGCGCCGCCTTCAGGGACTCGTCGTCACGGATGCCGCCGGACAGCTCTACCTTCACGTCCAGCTCCCCCACGACCTGCGCCAGCAGGTCACGGTTCGAGCCCCGGCCGAACGCCGCATCGAGGTCCACGAGATGCACCCACTCGGCACCGTCGTTCTGCCACGCGAGGGCTGCGTCACGCGGCGACCCGTAGGTCGTCTCACTGCCCGCCTCGCCCTGCACCAGCCGGACCGCCTGACCGTCCGCGACATCGACCGCGGGAAGAAGCACCAAACTCACGGGTCCAGGGTAGTGCACCCGCGTCGGCGCCCCGCCCGGCCGCCGAGCGGGTCAGGCGTCGCGGTCGGCGTGCGGGGCTTGCTCGGCATCCTCGCGCGCGAGGGCGCGATCGACCATCCGACGCGAGACGAACCCCATCACGGCGACGCTCCCGACGAGGCCGACCGCGATGATCACGAGCGCGACCACCGGGCCCGGGCGCACCGTCACCACCAGTACCGCCGCCACCACCAGCACCAGCGCGGCGGGCCCCAAAGAGAACACCGCGAGCCGGCCGATGGACAACTGTCGCCTGCTCATAACGACGCCACCCAGTTGCGTAGCAACGCCGCACCCGCGTCGCCGCTCTTCTCCGGGTGGAACTGCGTCGCCGACAGGGGCCCGTTCTCGACGGCGGCGAGGAATCGGCCGCCGTGGTCGGCCCAGGCGAGCCCCGGAGCGGCGATGTGCTGCGACGGGTCGAGCTCCCACTTCTGCGCCGCATAGGAGTGCACGAAGTAGAAGCGCGTGTCATCGGGTAGGCCCGCGAACAGCACCGAGTCGGCGGGCGCTTCGACCGTGTTCCAGCCCATGTGCGGCACGATCGCGGCCTGCAGGCGTTCGACGGTACCGGGCCACTGCCCGCAGCCGTCGGTCTCGACACCGAACTCGATGCCGCGCTCGAACAGGATCTGCATGCCGACGCAGATGCCGAGCACCGGGCGGCCGCCGGCGAGCCGCTCGCCGATGATGCGGTCGCCCTTCACCGAACGCAGGCCCGCCATGCACGCCTCGTACGCGCCGACGCCGGGGACGACGAGGCCGTCGGCGGCGAGGGCCTGTTTCGGATCCGACGTGAGGGTGACGTGCGCGCCGGTACGCTCGAGCGCCCGCTGCGCGGACCGCAGGTTGCCCGAGCCGTAGTCGAGGATCGCCACCGAAGTCATGTGGCAAGCGTACTGGGCCGGGGCCGGCGGGACGGCGTGCCGATCGCCGAGTCCGTGCCGATCGCCGAGTCCGTGCCGATCGCAGAGTCATCGACCGCGGCGACGCGGCGCACCGGGTTGCCGGGGCCTGAATACACGCGCGGGCCCCAGCCGCGTGCGTCCGGCGACCATCCGCCCGCTTGCCCGCACCGGTACTACAGCCGCAGTCGCCGCTCGACGACGTCCGTCGCCACCTCGCGCGCCGTCAGGTGATGGCCCCGCGCGTGGCGCCGGATCAGCTCGAACGCCTGCTCCATCGCGATCCCGTGGCGATTCGCCAATATCCCCTTCGCCTGCTCGACGACCACACGAGCGTCGAGGGCGTGCTGCAGCTGATCGGTCAGACGGCGTTGCTCGACCCGGGCCCGCGCGGCGATCACATTCGCGGCGGCCAACTCCGCCAGCACCTGTGCTACCCCGAGCTCGTCCCGCGTCCAGTCGTGACGCTCGACGGTATAGAGGTCCAAGACGCCGATCGGCTCGGAGCCGAACTGCATAGCGATAGCGGCCACGCCGGTGATGCCGACCCGGCGGGCGGCTGCCGCGTACGACGGCCACCGGACCTCGTAGCGCCACACGTCCGCCACCGCGTGTACCCCGGCGGTCCCGAGCGCGTCACAGCACGGGCCCGACTGGAAACGCACCTGGCACCGCTCGAGGACCGCCGCCTGCTCGGTGCAAGCCGCGGCGTACTGCAGCCGGCCGTCGACGGACAGACACACGCCGGCGCCTGCGATGCCGAGCAGTCGGCTGACCGACTCGGTGAGTTCGATCAGGATCCGCTCGTCGCCGTCGACTGCGGCGGCACTCCGGTTGAAGCGAGTGAGCTCCGCGGCGAACGTGTGAACGTCGTACATCGCGCGACCTTCGCTATTCGAGGTGACCACACATCGCGCTGGCGGAATCCGACCCGATCGGTGTGAACCACCCGTCTCTACCTCGACTCTAACGCTGATATCGGCGGCGCGCGAGGCCACATCTGTTCGCGTTAGAATCACATTCCGCGCGCGGACACGGTTTTCGCCGAGTACCGTGGGCCCGGTAGCGCTGCCCCTGCCCCTGACAGCAGCTTGATCTCGCAGATCCTTCGACAGTCTGAGAATTCCCTGTCGGCGATGTCACCAGATCGAATTCAAGTTATGCGATTATGCATTTGTCGAAGTGATCGGACGGCAGTCGTGGCACCGCACCCTGATTCCGATATCGAGACCGCAGTGACGACGTTCCTGGCATCGCGGTACAACGCTCCGTCGTATGCACACTGGTCGCTGGACCGGCAACTGTCCGCGTTCTTCCTCGACAGCTGCTCGCCCGACGGCGCCGACGGGTGCGAGCTCGCGATCTTCAACGCCACCTACGCGGAGATCCTCGCGCACCGGAGGACCGTCGCACGCGATCGCGACCAGGCGGGCAGCCTGACGTGACCGCGGGGACCGATGCTCTGGCGCGGTGGCGCCGCGGACTCGATCCGCGGTGGACGATCCGGGTCGCGTATGCGGCGGTGCGATCGTCGTGGCCGGTCATCGAGGACCGGCTGACGCAGGCTCTCGGCGACGGATCCGACGAGCTCGCGACTCTCCGGCAGCTGGTGCTCGCCATCGACATGATCGAGGCGCACTGGCTAGCCGACCCGGCAGGGGCACGCCGCGCAGCGGAGCTGCGACAGGTGATCCTGGCCGGCGAGCGGCGTCGTGCGCGCGCGCTGGCCGACCGCCGCCGCTGGGAGCAGGCGATGGCGCGGCGGCGTACCCCGCGGCGACCGGTGACCGGTGCGCCGACCGGGCGCGTCGTGATCCCCCTGGTCCGGTGAACACGCAGACGGCCCCGCCCGAGACCGAACGTCACTTCTCGATCGTGGGGATAGCAGCCTCCGCAGGCGGTGTGTTGGCGCTTCGCGACCTCCTGTCCGTGCTCCCGCGGGACCTGCCGGTACCGGTGCTGGTGGTACAGCACCTCGACCCACGCCACCGCACCGTGATCGCCGAGATCTTCGGACGGCGAACGCCGCTCGCGGTGCAGCTCGCGGGCGACGGCGACATCGTCGAGCCCGGCACCGTCTATGTGGCACCGCCCGACCACCACCTGCTGGTGAACCGGGGCGGGCGGCTGACCCTTTCCCAGACCGAGCTGGTGCATTTCGTTCGTCCGTCGGCTGATCTGCTGTTCGAGTCGATGGCGGGTGCATACGGTGCGCGCGCGATCGCGTGCGTGCTGACCGGAACGGGACGCGACGGCGCGATGGGGGTCACCGCCATCAAGGACCGCGGCGGTACGGTGATGATAGAGGACCCGTCGACCGCCGCCTTCGGTGGAATGCCGACGTCGGCGGTGGCAACGGGCTGCGCGGATTTCGTGCTCCCCCTGGACGAGATCGGGGCCGTCATCACCGGACTGGTCGGAGGGGCTGCGGATGGAGATACGCGATGAGCCGGAGATCGCACCGGCCGAGGCTGACCTCGAGGTGGAGCGGCTCCTCGAATTCCTCCGCGAATCACGGGGCTTCGACTTCACGGGCTACAAGCGCACCTCGCTTGTACGGCGGATCCGCAAACGGATGTCCGATGTCGGCGTGAGCCGCTACGCCGACTATCGCGACCTGCTGGAGGCCGACGCCGACGAATTCCAGGCCCTGTTCAACACCGTACTCATCAACGTCACGAGCTTCTTCCGCGACGTCCAGGCGTGGAACGTGATCGAGCGCGACGTGCTACCCGAACTCCTCGCGGCCGCCGGTCCACACGACGAGATCCGGCTGTGGAGCGCGGGGTGTTCGAGTGGCGAGGAGCCGTACTCGCTGGCGATCGCCCTCGCCGAGCTGCTCGGGCTCGAGCAATGCCTGAACCGGGTGAAGATATACGCGACCGACATCGACGAGGAGGCCCTGCGGCAGGCGCGCGCGGCCACCTATCCGGCTCGTTCGCTCGACGCTATGGACCCGCGGCTGCGCGAGCGCTACTTCGTCCCCGGCGCGTCGGGATTCACGTTTCGGCCCGACCTACGGCGCCGCGTCATCTTCGGCCGCCACGACATCACCCGGGACGCGCCGATCTCCCGGCTCGACCTGCTGGTCTGCCGGAACACGCTGATGTACTTCAACGCCGAGGCCCAGTCGCAGATCCTCGACCGCTACTACTTCGCGCTGAAGCCGCGCGGGCGGCTGTTCCTCGGCAAGGCCGAGATGCTGCTGTCCGACAGCGCGCGATTCGACCCGGAGAGCATCCGGCACCGCATCTTCGTCAAACGTGAGGGCGCGACCTCGGCATACCGGCCGCCGGTGCGGTTCGACGCCGACGCGGGCCACGGGGTGATGGACGAGAGCCGCCGCCGGCAGCTGCGCGACATGGTGCTCGACACCTCGCCCGACGCCGTCCTCGTCGTCGACACGGACGGCACCGTCGCCCTGGTCAATGCGCAGGCCCGCACACAGTTCGGCCTCGCCGACCAGGATGTCGGCCGCCCCTTCCGCGACCTCGAGATCTCGTATCGGCCCATCGAATTGCGCTCGCTGATCGACCAGGCGCACCACGACCGGGTGGTACAGCGGATCGCTGGGATCGCGCGCGACTGCGTGGCCGATGGGCCGGCTTACGTCGATCTGCTGGTGCAACCGCTGTCCGCGCCGGATCAGCGGGACGCAGGAGTGGCGCTGATCTTCACCGACTCGACCGTAGCCACGCGTCTGGAGGCCGAGGTCAAGCGCGCACACGAAGACCTGGAGACCGCGAACGAGGAACTCCAGTCGACCAACGAGGAGCTCGAGACCACCAACGAGGAACTCCAATCGAGCGTCGAGGAGCTCGAGACCACCAACGAGGAACTCCAATCGACCAACGAGGAACTCGAGACCACCAACGAGGAACTCCAATCGGGCAACGAGGAACTCGAGGCGATGAACGAGGAGCTGCGGATCCGCACCACTGAGCTCGACGAGACGCGCTCCTTCCTCGAGCGCGTTCTGACGAGCATCGGCTCGGGTGTCGTGGTGCTCGACGCGGAACTGCGGGTCATCCGATGGAACCGGGGAGCCGAGGAGCTCTGGGGCATCCGCGCCGACGAGGCGGCCGGGGCGGCCTTCTTCAAGCTCGACTTCGGACTCCCCACCGTCGAACTGCGGGACGCGGTGGCGCGATGCCTGAGCACCGGCCGGCGGGTGCGTTCGGTCCCCATCCAGGCGGTCGACCGCAAGGGTAGGACCATCGCATGCTCGGTCTCGTGCGCACCGATGGACGAGGACAGCGGCGGGGTCCTGCTGATGATGGACGAGGTTCGGGACCGATGACCGGGACGGTGACGCTGTGGACGCGCGCGATGTAGGACGCCGGATCGCCGACGCGCAGGCACGTGCGCGGGCAGCCCGACGCCGCGCCGATGGTGCGGCGGCCGTCGCGGAGCGACACGAGGCCGCGCTCCGCGACGCCGGCGCCATGACCCGACAGATGCACGAGACGATGGCGGAGATACACCGCAGGACGCAACAGCGCCACGACACGGCCGCGTCCATCCACCTCGCATACGCGGCGGCGCTGCATCCTGGTCCGCCCCGCCTGCGTCCCGGCGGCCCACGGAGCCCGGAGGTCGCTGTTCCACTCTTCATGACGGCCGTCGCGGGAGTGCTCCGTGGCCGCGGCGCGACGCTCACCCTCGACGACCGCGCCGACGGCCTCGACGTGGTCGTGGCGTCGACACCGTTCGCGAAGGCGGTGCAGGACGTGGAGCTGCTACTCGAGGAAGGACCATCCCACGATGTCGCGTCTGGCGGCGAGGTCGTCGTGGCAGCACCGTCGGAATTCTCCGACCGGTGGAGTCGATACGGGCCGTGCGTGTCCGAACTCGGAGTGAGGTCGCTGGTCGCGGTGCCACTTCCGGCGCCCCAGGGAGGGCTCGGCAGCCTGCTGATACTCGACCCGGTGGAGCGCCCGATCTCCCGCGCGACCAGTAGAGCCCGCGCTGTGGCCGAGGCGCTGATCGACATGATCGTGGCCGGGAGCGGGTCCGCTGCGGCGTCGCTACCCCCCGTGCCACTCCTCGACGAGGCGGACTATCACGAGCGGGCCCACCAGGCGGCCGGGATGATCAGTGCACAGGCCGGCTGCCGGATACACGATGCGCTCGCCCTGCTCCGGGCACGGGCGTACGCGGACGGTCTGACCATCGACGAGGTGGCGGACCAGGTGATCGCGCGGACCCGACCATTCGATTGGTCATGACCGCCGCCTCCGGATCTTTTCTGGTGCCGCTGCCATCACCCGATTCGTCCGGAATCTGTGCCGGCCCACATGCTAAAATTCGGCACACGCCCTTGAATCCCGGCGGATCAGTATCGAAATACAATTCCGCTCCGGCTGTGCAGAACGTGGGCGAATCGCGATCCGACCGGATCACCGGCTGATCGGCGCGATTCATCACCAGGTTGCGAGATCGCGCGTACCACAACCGACACGCGCTCTCGGATTCGGCTGGGCGTGTGTCGAAGGACCCCGACCTGATGCCTGTGCCGACGAATCCGATCGATGCGTTACGGCTCCGCACAGCATCGGCCGAACATCCGCTTCACGTCGGCGCGCTGGCACTCCTCTCTCCCGGGCACGAGACCGACGCACCGGACATCGGTGAAATCTTCGCTGCCGCCGTCGAACGCGACCGAATCGCCGAGTTCTGGCGCCGCAGCGCCCAACGGTCGGTCTTCTCCCCGACGCGGTGGAGCTGGACCACCTGCGCCGCGGTCGACCTCGACTACCACGTGCAGACCTGGGCACTGCCGCGGCCGGGCACGGAGGCCGAGCTCTGGCGGCTGGTGTCCCGACTGCACTCGGAACAGTTGGACCCCGGGCGCCCCGCCTGGGAGATCCACCTGATCGAAGGCCTCGCGGACGGGCGATATGGGGTGTACCTCAAGGCACACCACGCCCTGCTCGACCGACCATCGGCGGCCCGGCTGCTCGAAGACGGTCTCACCGGCGACCCGTCCGCGCGCGACACGGCGGCCCCCTGGGAACTCGAACCTGGGGACGCGGCGGAGCCCCGCACGCACGGCTCGGGGCTCGGCAGCCTCCCCACCCTCGTCGCCTCCGCGACCAGAGCCGCGGTCACGGACGGGATCCGCGTCCTGCCCGCCCTGGCGGACACCCTCGACCGCGCGATGCGGCGATGCTCCGGCCCGTCGACGGTCACTGCATCCAGACCCCTGCTCGACGCCCCGGTCGGCAGCGCCCGAGCGGTGACCGGCAGATCCTGGGCGTTGGAGCGCCTGCGCCCGGTGGCCGAGGCGTCCGACGCGACGGTCTTCGACGTCGTCCTCGCGATGTGTGCCGGCGCGCTGCGTCGGCACCTCACCGCGCGCGACGGCCTCCCGCCCGAGCCGCTTGTCGCGTTGGTCCCGGTGCCGATCCAGCGACGCGGCGAGCCGGACGCGAGCGTTCGCACGCCGGAGGAGGGCGTGCGGCCGGTGACCTGCTCCCTCGCGACGCACCTTCCGGACCCCGCACACCGCCTCGCGGCGATCAGCGCCACGATGCGGGACGTCCGATCGGCCCTCGACTCCGCCGATCGAGCGCAGCTCGCGACCATGAGCGCTCTCCGCGGGATACCCCGGGCGATCGGCCTGCTCACCGGCGGCGACGGGCCCGTCCGCAACCCGAACGTGGTGATCACCGGGCTCGCGGGGCCCACCTCGCGGCTGTACTGGAACAGCGCGCACCTCAGCGCGCTCTACCCGCTGTCGGCGCCTGCCCGCGCGCGGCCGCTGACCATCACCTGCATGAACAACGACACCCAGGTGTCGTTCGGGCTCGCGGGCTCGACCCGCGCGACTCCCGCGCTGAGCGCGATGCTCGGCCACCTCGACTGCGAACTGGAAGCGCTCGAAGCGGCAGTCGGACTGTGAAGCCGGTCGCCCAGCGGCGGGTGACGGTGTCCTGACGCTCGTCGCCGTCTGCGTGATGTGTGGCCTCGGGACAGCGACACGCGACGTGCCGCAATGCGTACTTCGGCACACCATCCTGTGCCTTCTCGCGATCGTCCCGACGGTCGCGGCGGTGCGGATCCGTCCCCTGAGTGCGGTAGGGCTCGTGATCGCCGCGCTCGGCGTCGTCGCGGTCTGCAGCGCCGACGACGCCGGTCGCTCGAGCGCACGCTGCAGATGGAGGAACTCACCAGCGGGCTCCTGGTGCTCGACATCGACAACGTCAAAGCCGTCAACGACCGGCTCCGGCGACGCCGTCCTCCGCGACACCGCGCGAGTGATCCGGGCCCACCGCGGGGCGGAGGATGTGATCGCCCGCGTCGGCGGTGAGGAGTTCGCGGTCCTGCTGGCCGCTCCCGGTCTGTCGGCGGCAACCGCCGCCGCGGAGGCCCTCCGGTCGGCGGTCGCCCGGGCCGGAGCGGTCACCGTCAGTATCGGCGCGGTCTTCGAGCGCGGAGCGACGACAGCCGGACGCGGTGCGCGAGTAGCTCGTCACACCCATCCGTCGCTCGCCCGGACACCCGAAGGCGGGTCGCCGTACCCTCAGCCTATGGCCCGCACGCACAAGCCCCGCCCCCGAGCGACCGGCGCTCACACCATGACGGCGGCGGACACGTGCGAAGTACGTTCCGCCAGACTCCACCTGCGGGGTGCGCCGATATTCCACCCGGGCGGCGCCGGTCGGGTGCTCCCCGCGGGAACCGTGGTCCTGGCGGTCGGCAGCCGATGGGCTGGGTTGCCCGAGTCCCGGCGGCGCCACGACCGTCGATACCGGCCGTGCAGGCCGACGTCGGCGGTCACCGTCGGGCTCGCCGCCGCTGCGGCGGCACCGACGCCGGCCGCGTCCCGATAGCGGGGCGGCGAGCATGGAGGTGTTCCTCGGGCCCGACGGTGACCCGCGGTGCGGCTGGGCGGGCGGGGCGCCGGAGTTCCTCGGCTATCACGACACCGAGTGGGGCTTCCCGGTGGACGACGACCGGCGACTGTTCGAGAAGGTGAGCCTCGAGGCGTTCCAGTCGGGCCTGAGCTGGCGGACCATCCTGGCCAAGCGGGAGAACTTCCGGAGGGCGTTCGCGGGCTTCGACTTCCACGCGGTCGCCGAATTCGACGAGGCCGATGTGCAGCGCCTACTGGGGGACGCGGGCATCGTGCGGCACCGCGGCAAGATCGAGGCGGTGATCAACAACGCGGGCCGCGCTGTGGAACTCGCCGCCGCCGAGGGCTCACTCGCCGCCTACCTGTGGCGGTACGAGGCACCGGCCGGCGAGGTGGCGACGCCGCTCACGGCCTCGACATCGCCGACCTCGGTCGCGCTGGCGAAGGACTTGAAGAAGCGCGGGTGGCGATTCGTCGGGCCCACCACGGCGTTCGCGTTCATGCAGGCGATGGGATTGGTCAACGACCACGCCGTGGAGTGCCGGGTCCGCAGCGATGTCGCCGAGGCACGGCGACGATTCACACCGCCCGCGAGGCGCTGAAGTGGGATCGATGCGAAACACTCCCGACCGGCAGCGGCTCAGAAGATTCGATTCTCCGCCTCTTCGTGCCAACGTATTCGACGCGGCCGAGGCGGCAGCGCGTCGCTCCCGCGGCGCTCGCGTCGCCCTGTGGTGCGTCGCGGTCCTGGTCGTGGCGATCGCCGTGTGGGCTCTCGTGTATGGAACCGTGCAGTTCCGTTCGCACGCACTGTGCGGCACCGTCAGGATGAATCCCACCGACGCGTGCGAAGTGTCGGGCGGGCCACGGAGCGGCGAGTACATCATCGCGTACCGGCCGAACGGCCTCCGCACCGTCCAGGATCCCATGATTCCTACCGGACACCGATTGAGATCTGCAGCGCAGATGCTCAGCGACACCCGCTCGGACGGCGCCTTCACCGCACTCGGCGGGCTGCTGCTCGTCGCCCTCGGTGCGCGGTGGGGATTCGCGGCGGCGGCTCCGCTTCGGGATCGACGGCGAGGGCGGCGGGCACCGGCGGCATCGGTGCGCTGACGACGGCGTCGAAACCGGGCCACACCCTCTGCTCGAGCCGCCACCAAGCGCCGGTCAAGCGGGCGGACCCAGAATCCTCACACCGGTCTCGCATGGAGATCGCAGTGAGAGGAAACGCGATGCCCGCCACGCAATCCCGGATCAAGTCCCTGTCCCTGCGCGCCGGCGCCGCAGCCTGCGCGAACGCACCGTTCATCCTGGTCGACGGCTGTAACTGAGTTCAGCCTCCGGCCGTCACCACGGAGACCGGCCGGCGGGTCACGGGAGCAGGATGAACTTCCCGATCGGGTGCGCCGTCTTCAGCTCGGTATGGGCCCGACCGGCGTCGGCCAGAGGGAACGTCTTCGCGACGACGTTGGTGATCTCACCCCGCGCCGCCAGGTCCAGCAGCTCGGGCCGAACCCGGTCGCGTAGCGCGGCGCTCGCCGGGTTGCCGCCACCCAGCACCGGGAAGCCGTCGGCCGCCGCCCGCCCGAACGCGGCGATGGTCACGATCCGCGCCTTGTCTTTCACCAGCTCGAGGGAGACGTCCACAGCCTCGTCGGTCCCGACGGTGTCGATCGCCGCGTCGACGCCGCCCGGGGCAGCGTCGCGGACCCGGTCGGCGAGCCCCTCGCCGTAGGTGACGGGGATCGCGCCGATGCTGCGCAGGTAGTCGTGGTTGACCTCGCGCGCGGTCCCGATCACGGTGGCGCCCCGCAGCTTCGCGAGCTGGACCGCCAGCAGGCCCACCGCCCCGGCGGCGCCGTGGATCAGCACGACGTCACCGTCGGACACCCCGACCGTCTCGACCGTGTCGTACGCGGTGGTCCCGGTGAGCAGCAGGCCGGCCGCCTCCTGGACGCCGAGCGCCGCCGGCCTAGGGAGAACGGCGCTCGCGGGCTCGAGCGCCTGCTCGGCGTAGGTTCCGCTGCCTCGGTAGACGACGACCTCGTCGCCCACCGAGATCGGACCCGAGGGACCGGTCGCGTCGTCCCCCACGGCCACGACGATGCCCGCGCCCTCGCTGCCGAGATGCAGCGGGAGCGTGCTCTCATCTGTTCCGAACGCGCCGCCGTACTGCTTGTACTCGACCGGGTTGACCCCGATCGCCCGGAACTCCACGAGCACCTCGCCCGGGCCGGGGGCGGGAAGCTCCTCGTCGATCACCGTGAGGACCTCTGGTCCCCCGAACGCCTTCGCTACCACTGCCTTCGTCATGGTCCGCACAACGGGCGGCCGCGGGGTGCTATTCCGTGCGCGATCAGGGTGATTACAACGTGCCCTTGGTGGAGGGCACGCCCGTCACCCGCGGGTCCGGCTCGACGGCGGCGCGGATGGCCCGCGCGGCCGCCTTGAACTCGGCCTCGGTGATGTGGTGCTGATCGCGGCCCGAGAGCACCCGCACATGCAGGGCGATCCGCGCGTTCATCGCCAGCGACTCGAAGACGTGCCGGTTGATGACGGTGCTGTACGGCACGCCGGGGTAGCCGCCGATCACCGCGTGCAGCATGTGATCCGGCTCGCCGGAGTGCACGCAGTACGGTCGCCCGGACACGTCGACGGCGGCGTGCACCAGCGCCTCGTCCATCGGGATGTAGGCGTCGCCGAAGCGTCGGATCCCCTTCTTGTCACCGAGGGCCTGCGCCAACGCCTGGCCGAGCACGATGGCCGTGTCCTCGACGGTGTGGTGCGCCTCGATCTCGACATCGCCCTTGGCGTGCACCGTGAGATCGAAGCTGCCGTGCGCCCCGAACGCCGTGAGCATGTGGTCGAAGAACGGCACGCCCGTGTCGATATCGGTCTTGCCTGCGCCGTCCAGGTTCAGCTCGACGATGATGGACGACTCCCGGGTCGCCCGCTCGATCCGCGCCACGCGATCGGTCACTTCTTCTCCCCCGCCAGTCCCGCGGCCAGCGATTCGCTGATCGCCAGAAACTCGTCGTTCTCGTGATCCAGTCCCACGGTGACCCGCAGATAGCCCGGAATGTGCATGTCCCGCACCAGGACTCCGCCGTCCAGGTACGTCTCCCACGCCCTCGCCTCGTCGGCGAAGCCGCCGTACAGGATGAAGTTCGCGTGCGAGGTGATCACGGTGTAGCCCAGTTCGCGCAGACGCGTCGAGACCCGGTCCCGCTCGGCCGACAGATGCGCGACCGACGCCAGTGTCTCGGCGCGGTGGTCGATCGCCGCGATCGCCGCGGCCTGCGTGAACACCGACAGATGATACGGCAGCCGCACCAGCAGGAGGGCCTCCACGATGGCGGGCGCCGCCACCAGGTACCCCACCCGTCCGCCGGCGAACGCGAACGCCTTGCTCATCGTGCGGCTCACGATGAGCTTCTCGGCGAACCGGTCGATCAGGCGCACCGCGGACGGCCCGGTGGAGAACTCGCCGTACGCCTCGTCGACGATCACGATGCCGGGCGCGGCCTCGATCAGCCGGATCAGATCGCCGCTGCCGATCAGGTGCCCGGTCGGGTTGTTGGGGTTGGTGAGGAAGACGATGTCGGGCCGCAGCTCTTCGAGCGCGGCGACGGCGGAGTCGACGTCGAGCGCGAAGTCGGCCGTGCGCTTACCCGCGATCCACGTGGTGTCGGTGCCGGCGCTGATGATCGGATGCATCGAATACGAGGGCACGAAGCCCATCGCCGTGCGTCCCGGCCCGCCGAAGACCTGCAGCACCTGCTGCAGGATCTCGTTGGAACCATTTGCCGCCCAGAGGTTCTGGGGACCCACGGGGACGCCGGTGCGCTCGGTGATGTACTCCGCGAGCCGGCACCGTAGGGTCGCCAGATCGCGGTCCGGGTAGCGGTTCATCGTCTCGGCCGCCTCGGCGACCGCCTTCGCGATGTCCGCGACCAGCGCCGGCGTGGGCGGGTGCGGGTTCTCGTTGGTGTTCATCGCCGCTGCCACGGGCAGCTGCGGCGCTCCGTAGGGTTCCTTGCCGCGCAACGTGTCCCGGATCGGGAGCTGCGCGAGCTCGACGTTCTCGCCGGGGATCGCCGTCATCGGACCAGCCCCTCGAAACGCAGGCGCACGGCCTCGCCGTGAGCCGGGAGATCCTCGGCGTTCGCCAGGGTGATGACGGTGCCGGACACGTCCTTGAGCGCGGCCTCGTCGTACTCGACGACGTGCACGCCGCGCAGGAAGGTCTGCACCGACAGGCCCGAGCTGTGCCGGGCGCAGCCGGCGGTGGGCAGCACGTGATTGCTGCCCGCGCAGTAGTCGCCCAGGCTGACCGGCGACCACGGGCCGACGAAGATCGCACCGGCGGCACGCACCCGCTGCGCGACGGCGCGCGCATCCACCGTCTGGATCTCGAGGTGCTCGGCGGCATACGCGTTGACGACCGCAAGCCCCGCGTCGATGTCGTCGACCAGCACGACGCCGGACTGCTTGCCACGCAAGGCCGTCGCCACCCGCTCGCGGTGGCGGGTGACGGCGAGCTGCGCGGTGAGGGCGACATCGACGCGCTCGGCGAGCTCGGCGGAGTCGGTCACGAGGACCGACGCGGCCATCACGTCGTGCTCGGCCTGGCTGATCAGGTCGGCGGCCACGTGCACCGCGTCGGCGGTGTGGTCGGCGAGGATCGCGATCTCGGTGGGCCCGGCCTCGGCGTCGATACCGACCAGCCCGCGGCACAGCCGCTTCGCCGCGGTCACGTAGATGTTGCCCGGGCCGGTGATGAGATCGACGGGGGCGAGCTCGGCGCCATCGAGGTCCGTACCGCCGTGCGCCGCCAGCGCGATGCCCTGGGCGCCGCCCGTGGCCCACACCTCCGTGACGCCGAGCAGCCGGCAGGCCGCGAGGATCGTCGGGTGCGGGAGGCCACCGAAGTCCTTCTGCGCGGGCGAGAGGACGACCAGCGAGCTCACGCCCGCGACCTGCGCGGGCACCACGTTCATCACCACAGAGGACGGGTACACGGCGTTACCGCCCGGCACGTACAGGCCGACCCGGTCGACGGGGATCCAGCGCTCGGTCACCGTGCCACCGGGCACGACCTCGGTCACGGTGTCGGTGCGTCGCTGATCCGCGTGCACCAGCCGGACGCGCGCGATGGCCTCCTCGAGCGCGGCGCGAATCGCGGGATCCAGCTCGGCGAGCGCCCGGACCAGCTCGTCGGCGGGGACGCGCACGGTCGCGGGCCGGACACCGTCGAACCGCTCGCCGAACTCGAGCGCGGCCTGCGCCCCCCGCTCGGCGACGGCGTCGACGATCGGCCGCACCGCAGGGAGCACGGCGTCGACGTCGACACCCCCGCGGGGCAGCGCCGCACGCAACTCGGTGAGCGACGGTCGGCGCCCGCGCAGGTCGATGCGGCTGAGCTGGAGCTGGTCAGACATACCCACCATTCTAAGAGGGCGGGCGAACAGACATCGCAGGCCGCCCGGCCGGGCCCGCTTCCCCGGCGGGCCCGACGGCGGACGGTCTACCTCCGACGGTACCCGCTACTGCGCGATTGCGGGCACCGTCGGCGGCTCGGTGGGCGAGCTCTACTACTGCGCGACGGCCGGGAGCGTCGAAGTGTCGATGACGAAGCGGTAGCGCACATCGGAGGCGATGACACGCTCGTACGCCTCGTTGATCCGGTCGGCGGAGATCACCTCGATCTCGGCGCCGAGGCCGTGCTCGGCGCAGAAGTCGAGCATCTCCTGAGTCTGCGCGATGCCGCCGATGTTCGAGCCGGCGAAGCTGCGCCGGTTGCGAGTGAGGTCGAAGACGCGGACCGGCACCGGGTGCTCGGGAAGGCCGACCTCGACCAGCGTGCCGTCGAGTGCGAGCATCCCGAAGTAGCGCGACATGTCGAGGTTCGCCGACACGGTGTTGATGATCAGGTCGAACTTCCCGCGCAGCGCCTTGAAGGTGTCGGGATCGGAGGTGGCGTAGTAGTGGTCGGCGCCGAGGCGCAGGCCGTCCTCCATCTTCTTGAGCGACTGGGACAGGACGGTGACCTCGGCGCCCAGCGCGTGGGCGATCTTGACGCCCATGTGGCCGAGGCCGCCGAGCCCCACGATCGCGACCTTCTTGCCGGGGCCCGCGTTCCAGTGCTTCAGCGGGCTGTAGAGGGTGATGCCCGCGCACAGCAGCGGCGCGGCGTGGGCGAGGTCGACGCCGTCGGGGATGCGGCAGACGTAGTTCTCGTCGACCACGATGTGCGTGGAATACCCGCCCTGGGTGGGCTCACCGTCGCGGCCGACCGAGTTGTAGGTGCCGATCATGCCCTTGGTGCAGTACTGCTCCTCGCCGGCCTTGCACGCGTCGCACTCGCGACACGAGTCGACGAAGCAACCGACGCCGACGCGGTCGCCGACCTGGTACTTCGTCACATCCGGGCCGACGGCGGTGACGGTGCCCGCGATCTCGTGGCCCGGGACGACCGGGTAGCGGGCGGGGCCCCACTCACTGCGGGCGGTATGGATGTCGCTGTGGCAGATTCCGGCGTACTCGATGTGGATCTGCACATCGTGCGGGCCGGGGTCGCGGCGCTCGACGGCGGTCGGCGCGAGGGGTTCGGTGGCGGACGGGGCTGCGTAGGCGCTGACAATCACCTCTCCCATTCTGCCAACGGATGCAAGTGCGCGCATACGGGCGTCCTGGCCGACCGCGCTGCAAGCGATCGGCGCGGTCACCCACCGGTGTGCCGAGTCTGATGCGCGAGGACGCGAACCGGGTCATCGTGAGGAGAGTCCGCCAGCGGCGCCGACCTGACGCACCTGGCAGACCGTGCGGGTCTACAGGTCCAGGCCGAGGTCCAGCGCGGTGACCGAGTGCGTGAGCGCGCCGACGGCGAGGAAGTCGACGCCCGTCTTCGCGTAGTCGCGGGCGGAGTCCAGCGTCAGCCCACCCGAGGACTCCAGCCGCGTGCGCGGCGCGGCGGCCTTGCGTCGCGCGCCGGCGATCTGCGTCATCCAGAGCGGGAAGTTGTCCAGCAGAACGAGATCCACGCCGAGCTCGAGCACTTCGTCGAGCTGTTCGAGCGAGTCGACCTCTACCTCGAGGGGGATCGACGGTGCCCGGCGGCGCACGGCCTCGACGGCCGCGGTCACGCTGCCGGCGGCCGCGACGTGGTTGTCCTTGATCAGCGCCGCGTCCCCCAGGCCCATCCGGTGGTTGAGCCCGCCGCCGGCGCGCACCGCGTACTTCTCGAGCACGCGCAGGCCGGGCAGCGTCTTGCGGCTGTCGCGGATCGCGGCGGACGTGCCCTCGACCTCCCGCACCCACGCGTCGGTGGCCGTCGCGATCCCCGACAGATGGGTGAGGAAGTTCAGGAGCGTGCGTTCGGCCGTGAGCAGCGCCGCGGTGGGCGCCTGGATCACCAGGACCGTGTCGCCCGGGCCGATCGTGGTGCCGTCCGCGACCTTGCCGGGGACGCGGTAGTTGCCGACGCCGACCACCTCGTCGAGCACCCACTCCGCCACGGGAACACCCGCGAGCACCCCGTGTGCGCGGCTGACGACCCGCGCCTCGGTGAACGCACCGTCGGGCACCGTCGCCGCCGTGGTGACGTCGGGGCCGTACCGCAGGTCCTCGTGCAGCGCCGTGCGGATGAGCGCCGTGACCTCCGCGCGCGCCGGTTCGAGGGTCAAGTCGGTCATGCGCATTCGCTCCTGGGTCGTGGACTGGACAGTGCTCCGATTGTGCCGTGCGCCAGGCGGTCTCGCGCCTGCTTCGCGACGATCCCCGCAACCGCGGTGAGGGCGGCGTCCTCGTGGTCACGCGGCGTCACGGGTTCCCGCAGCGGCGCGAACGCGGCGTCGGCGAGCGTCCCGCACAGCTCGTCCAATTCATCGGTGGCGCGCCGCACGCCGCACGCCGCCGACATCGCGTCCTGCAGCGCCGCGCGCTCCGCGATCGGGAGCCGGGCCGGGCGCGCGGCATGCAGGGCGCCTCTGACCCGGCCCGGCGCCGACGGTGCCTGTGCCGCCCGGGCGCCCATCACCAGCGCCTCGAGCAGGCTGTTGGAGGCCAGCCGGTTGGCGCCGTGCAGGCCCGTGCGGGCGACCTCGCCCACCGCGTAGAGGCCCGGCACCGTCGTCGCGCCCGCGAGGTCGGTGGCCACGCCACCACACAGGTAGTGCGCGCCCGGCAGCACCGGGATCACGTCTCGTGCCGGGTCGAGGCCCGCTGCGCGGACGGCGGCGGTCACCGTCGGGAACCGGTGCGCGAAGCCGTCGATTCCGCGCGCGTCGAGGTATACGCACGGGGCGCCCGTGCGGCGCATCGCCTCGTCGACGGCGCGGGCGACCACGTCGCGGGGCGCGAGGTCGCCGAGCGGGTGGACGCCGGCGGTCACCCCGGCACCGTCGGCGGCGACGAGGGTGGCCCCCTCGCCGCGAACCGCCTCGGACACCAGCGACCGGCGGCCACGGGCGCCCGGGGTGAACAGCATGGTGGGGTGGAACTGCACGCAGTCGACCTCGGCCAGCGCGGCGCCGGCCCCCGCGGCCAGCGCGATGCCATCGCCGGTGGCGCCGAGCGGATTGGTCGTGGCCGCGTAGAGATGGCCCGCGCCGCCCGTCGCGAGGACCACGGCCGCCGCGCGGAGGTCGCCGCAGTCGGTGCGGACGCCCTGGAAGTCGGATCGTAGCCATGTCGTTCTGTGAGGCAAGGG